>CAZGVG010000005.1:0-52120 GCA_964528975.1 uncultured Hyphomonas sp. | reverse complement strand
ATGCAGATGTGCCATGTAATGCCGTTGCGGCCTTTCATCATGACCATATTTTCGTGCCGGAAGCGAAAGCGGATGCTGCGATTGCAGCGATAGAGGCCCTGGCGCAGGCAAGCTAACGCTAGGTTCGGGATTTACGGGGCGATTGGCTTGGTTAGTATGGTCGCAGACACATAAATTGGGAGGCCATCCATGGCTGAAACGGGCACAGCTCAGGAGCTTTTCACAGGCACGAAAGATGTCGCAGAAAGCCATCGCTTTGATGAAGATAAGCTCGCGGTATGGATGGAAGCCAATGTCGAAGGCTATGAGGGGCCGCTGACAGTCAAACAATTCAAGGGGGGGCAATCCAACCCGACTTACAAACTGTTTGCAGGCGGTAAGACTTATGTGATGCGCCGTAAACCGCCGGGCAAATTGCTGCCCTCTGCGCATGCAGTGGACCGGGAGTTCCGGGTCATTGATGCGCTGTATCCGCTTGGGTTTCCGGTCGCGCGCCCGTACGGGCTCTGCATGGATGAGAGCATTGTTGGCACGATCTTTTATGTCATGGACTGTGTTGAGGGGCGTATCCTCTGGGATGGCACGCTGCCAGAGTCCAACCCGGCTGAACGGCGCGCGATCTATGAGGCCAAGGTCAAGACGTTTGCTGATCTGCACAATGTTGACTGGCGCGCGGCAGGGCTTGAGGGGTTTGGCAAGGAGAGCGATTATATCGCCCGCCAAACGCATCGTTGGACCAAGCAATATGTGGCGTCTGAAACGACTAAAATCACCGATATGGACAAGTTGATCGACTGGATTCCGGCGAATATTCCAGCCGGAGACAAGACCACGATTGTTCATGGGGACTATCGTCTCGACAATATGATCCTGCATCCTACCGAGCCGAAAGTGATTGCGGTTCTGGACTGGGAGTTGTGTACGCTGGGCGATCCGCTGGCGGACTTTACGTATCACTTGATGAATTGGGTGATGCCGAGCAGTGATCCGGGCCGCGGCGCAATTATCGAGATTGAGAACCTCAAAGACTACGGCATTCCGACCATGGATGAATATGTCGACCTTTATTGTGGGTATACTGGCCGGGATGGATTGCCGGAGTTGAATTTCTATTTCGCGTATAATGCGTTCCGTCTGGCGGCGATCTGTCAGGGTATTGTGGGCCGGGTGCGGGATGGGACGGCGAGCAATGCGGCAGCCGCAACGATGGAAGCTCGCGTCGCGCCGCTTGCCGCTTTTGCCGCTGATTGCGCGCGCAAAGCCGGAATGGAGGGCTAAACGGCGAACCGCTTAGCCTGAAGGGTTTCAAGGTTAGAGACCTCAGCGGTGAGCCATTGATAGTGGTGTTCCAGCCGCGTAACCATGTCTAGATCCAGTTCCGGGCGCATGGCGACATCTTCGCGCCAAGCCTCAAGCACACGTATTTGCGTCTTCAACCAGTTCAGCATGTCAGGATTGGAAATTGATAGGCACATCTTGGGACTCCAGTTTTTGAGAATGACTCGCAACTTTGTCTCATAAGAGTCGCGCAGTTGCAAGTCATTCTCAATTAGGGGTTAGACGGCACGGCGATAGCGAGGGTTCACGCTGTCATCAAGGCGGGGAGCAGCCCCTGTCAGACGTTTTACCACCCGCTCAAGTGTCTGAAAGAACTGAACCTTTTCCAGGCCAGGATTTACGTGATTGGTCATGACGCAGTAATGGCTGTCTTTGCCTTTGCGGTGGTGATGTGCGTGGTGGGCATGGCTCTGCATCAGGCCTAGCTTCTGTAACCGTGTGATGATCCACCCGTTTTCTTTCGGACTGCGGTGGGCCGAGGCATGAATTTCATTGGCAAACATGCCGAACAGGACCGCAGAGCCGCTGAATAGATTGAGCCAGCCAAGAGCCCAGAAGCCTGCGAGGAAAGCGAGGCCAATCAGGATGACCTCGCGGTTGCGGGTCCAGAGATTACCCCCCAGAAAACTGCGCGGGGTGTGGTGATGCTGTTGGTTCTCACGGATCGTATGGCCCAGAACAGGCCACCGCGGATCGCCGTAGCGGTCTTCAAACCAGTGAAAGACCCCGGAGATAAAATCGGCGAAATAGAGCCCGCCAAATACTTTTGCTGTTGCGCCCATGACGCCCGTAATTGCTGTGACAGACATGATATGCACTCCTGCGTTCTGGCAGTGACAGTATAGCCCTGCTTGTCTGTGAGCGCTTACTTGCAATTGAATTGTGGCGTAAAAGTGGCAAAGTGAGCGTTTACTCCCTTCAGAGTCTCGATTGGAAATCTGTTTCTAAAAGAGCGGGTGACGACCTTCGCTTGGGCGAGGTCTAAATGACTATTCGTATGTCAGGCGCTAGCAATCCGCCGCTTCAAACTCGTCTGAAAATATATAGGTTTGCGGCGCAATAGGCTCTGTAATGTCCTTATAGACTTTATTGTTTGGGTCTTCCCAGTTCTGCGCAAAGGCTTCCATTCGGACAATCCGGTCACCGAGATATGTGGTGATATGCTCAGCGTCCAGCATGCCCCAATAGTCTTTCGGGTCGACCCGGCACTCAAAGTCTTTTGCGGCCACTTGCATCTGGTCGCTAATGGTCTGGATATAGTCGCGTTCAACCCCCTGACCTTTGAGGTGGCCTTCCATGGCCTCGATACCGCTATGGTGCATGGCATAGTCAAAATCATAGCCGAGTTGCGCCATCATGAGCGCGAATGAGGTTGGCTTCGCATCAGATTTCAACCATCCCCACCAAGTGCGATAGTCCATCATGGTGATGCCATGTACAGCTATATGTGCGCTGTGATGGATATGCACTTTATCTAGGCCTGGCAGGATAATCATGGCGCAAGCCGACATACACTGCCCCGCAATAATGGCAGGTTCACCGCGTCTATCCAGGATTGTACTCATCCCCCGCGAGGTCACAATGTTTCCGCCCGGACTGGTAATGATGATTTTGGACGCTGGGGGGAGGGCGTTCAGAGCCAGAAACTGCTCCGGGAAGATCGCGGCATTGTAGCAAATGACGTCCGTGCCTTTGAGCATGTTCACACCTTCGGTCAGAAGGCAGCGTTCCACGAGCCTGTCTGTCTCAGTATCCGGGGCATCAAAACTGATCGCGGGCTGAGCCTGAGCGCTGAGGCCTATGCAGGCAAACAGCATCATAAAGAGGGTGATCGTGGAACGAAGCATGCGGTCTCCTTGTCGCCATATCTCTGAATGCCTTGTGCTTGAGACATTTTGAAGGCCCTTCAACTTAAAAGCCTTGTCTGGTGATAAGCAACTCGTCAAAGTGGCGATAAAACAGGAGGATACAGTGAGAGTTTCACTTTTGGGACTGGCTGTAGGTCTGGCGCTTTCATCTGTTAGCGCGATACCTGCAATAGCGCAGCAGCAGAATCTAACCATTGTTGAGGCAGGTCATGTGCTGCTGGTGCCCGGTGAGGGGTATGAGACAGAGCAATCACTACACATTCAGGACGGTAAAATTCGGAAAGTCGTGAGCGGCTATAGCCCTGCGCCGCAGGGCGTGCGCGTCCTGAACTTCCGCGATGCTTTTATCGTTCCGGGTTTGATTGATAGCCATGTCCATTTGACCAGTGAGTTTTCACCCACCTCACGGATGAAGGCGCTGAGCGACTCAGAAGTCGATGCCGCGCTGGACGGTGCTTTCAATGCGCGCAAGACGCTATTGGCAGGCTTTACGACGGTGCAGGATGTTGGCGGGGATAATGAAGCGATTTTCTCTCTGCGTGATGCGATCCGCGCTGGTAAAGTGCCTGGACCGCGCGTGCGCGCCTCTGGCCGTGCGATCACGCCCACAGGTGGTCATGGGGATGCCAATGGGTTTTCCCCGGCGCTGACCAGACTGTTTACAGGGCCGAACGCCTGTAATGGCGCTGATGATTGCCGCAGAGCTGTGCGTGAAACGATTCGTTCAGGGGCTGATGTGATCAAGATCACCGCTACAGGCGGGGTTTTGTCGAACACAAAGGCTGGTCTTGAGCAACAATTCTACGATGATGAGATTAAGGCCATCGTTGATACCGCAGCGATGATGGGCCGTAAGGTCACAGCCCATGCGCATGGCAAAGGCGGCATAGAAGCGGCGCTGCGCAACGGGGTGCACTCGATTGAGCACGGCACATATCTGGACGATGAGACAATCGCGTTGTTCCAGGAGACAGGAGGCACGCTGGTGCCCACCGTTCTGGCGGGTGTTACTGTGACAGGCTGGACGCAGGAGCCTTGGCTGCCTGCGCCATCGCGTGAGAAGGCGGCTATCGTCGGGCCGTTAATGCTCGATATGCTGAGCCGGGCACGGCAAGGCGGGGTGAATGTTGCATTCGGGACTGATTCAGGTGTGTCAAAGCACGGTCTGAACGCTGGCGAGTTGAGCCTGATGGTGCAAGCTGGATATTCACCTGAAGAGGCCCTGCGGTCGGCGACGGTTACGGCCGCTGAGCATATTGAGATGAGTGATCAGATCGGCACTCTGGAAGCGGGAAAATATGCCGATATGGTCGTCCTACGCAGTGACCCGCTGGAAGATATTGACGCGGTCAAATCGATCCGGGTTGTGATCAAGGGTGGCCAGTCCTATCGATAGGAAAGCTGCAATGAACGCCTAGTTTCGCGCGTTCGGGGATTGTCTTTGACACCCCGATGCGATCAATTGAGTATAATGAACAAGTCTTGCGGGTACGCGGCTTTAAAGGGGAGAGAAAAAAATATGTCACTCAAAAAACTGAGCGCATCCATCATTGGCTTAAGCATGGTGCTGGCTGGATGCAGCCAAGCCGTTCAAGGCAATGCCACTAAGGCGAGCCAATGTGTTGATATTCCAGACGGGCAATATTTTCAGGTTGTGGATGGTAAGTTTATCCTCGCCTCTGATGGTGCAACTGAAGTTGGCGAGCAGCCACCGGAGACAGCGCGCCGGATTGCCACCACGCTGGACCGCATGGGCTATCCTTGGATGTCAATTGACTGGGATGGCCGCATCGCAACCGTACGCGGCATTGCCTCGGATGAAGTGACCAAGTCCGATGCCTTTATCGCTGCAAAAGCTGCTTTTGAAACAGATCCGGTCGCCGGTCCAAAAGTGAGCCGTGTTGTGAATGAGATTTCTGTGCGGGCCGGGGCTGGCGCGGTGATGTCAAAACTGACCAATGGCTTCAAAGGCATGGGATTTCCATGGATGGGCCTGGATATTAAAGGCCAGGTTGGAACTCTGACGGGGACTGCGCCAGACGCAGCTTCTAAAGAGGCGGCTTATATCGCGGGCAAGGCTGCGATTGAGGCAGATGCTGACGCGAGCCAAATCGTTAGGGTCGTCGTCGATGGCATTGCGATCGAAGGCGGTGACGCTGGTGTTGGATCAGCGCTCTCAGCTCTTGGTCTCAACCCGACGGTTACGGAATGCCAGAACGCCTTCATTCAAACGATGGATGGGCGCAATGTGGAGTTTGAAGTCAATGAAGCCTTGATCAGTACGATCAGCGCCAGATTGCTAGATGCAGCCACCGGTGTCGCTCTGCTGTGCAAAGCGCATGAGATTGAGATTGGCGGCCACACAGATTCGCGTGGTCAGGACACTTACAATCTTGACCTGTCACAGCGCCGGGCTTCAGCGGTTCAGGCCTATCTGACAAATCTTGGGGTCCCTGCCGACGGGCTTTCTGCACGCGGTTATGGCGAAACACGCCCGATTGACCCAGCCGAAAATGATGCAGCCTGGACGAAGAACCGCCGGACCGAATTTACGGTTCGCGCGCGGTAACAGTCCTCTATTTGCTGACATAGATTGCCCCCTCCCGTTAAAAGGGAGGGGGCATTTTTTTACTAGAATTTACAGATCAACCCTTTTGTGGGTGAGATTTTGCCATCCACGGAATTGAGCCAGGCCTCCGTAATGGCATCCGTCCCAGTGACCATTTCAGGCTCGACAAATTCAGCAGATTTCTCATAGAAGGCGGTTAGGTCGGCGCCCATCGACCTATCAAGTTCACCAGGCGCCATTTGTTTTGCGCGTGCGGCCGCATAATCTGGAACAAAGAAAAACTCTGGAACTGGTCCGGGCATATCGCTTTGGGGTGTGCGATCACCTTCCCAGTCTGTGATGCCGATCACCATGCTGCGGACCATGCGATCGCCGGCAAGAATATGCACTTGTTTAGTCAACTCGGGACGCCCGACAAAATCGACATAAGCCAGCTTGCCGTCAGCTTTGATCTGATTCACCTCATCATAGGTGACGACGGATGTATAAAGACCCGACGCTTCAACGAAGGCTTTGTTGCGCTCTGAGGTAATCCCAACCGCGCTGATCCCGCGGCTTTGAAGCCCATGTGCGGTGGCAATCGCTGTTTTTGATGAGGCGCTGGAAATCATGACGGCGTCAGGAATTTCACCGCCATGTTGGATGCTGTCACAGATCATCCAACCTGTGAGGTAAAGCGGTCTGAACAGCATCTGAGCGGGTTCCTGGCCATCGACATAAGCAGGATCTGTATCTGTGAAGCTATAGGTGCTGTAGATCGGTGACATCGGGGCACGGTGTTCTGAACTGTCCAGGAATCCACGGTCTGAAATTCGGGAGGGTTTAACAACCAGATGCTTTGAGATGGGCAGGTAGCCATAAACGCGTTTGCCGGTTTCCACGCCCTCAGCTTTGCTTTCTACGACATTGGCAAAGCCCCAAACCGGAACCCGCCCCATCTGGCCTGTCGTGGCGGGGAAGAAGTTCCAATAGAATAGTGGCGCATCGCCAAAGGCCGCGTAGGTCACATTGTTTGCAGTCAGTGCAAAGGCGTCAATTTCCAGACGAACTTCGCCATCTGCCAAGTCTGCGATAGGTTGGTCGACCCAGTCTGTCTGTCTGAGATCATTTTTTGTGATTTGGTGCTGTTGGCTCATCATAGGTCTCCTGTCAGGGACACTGTGTTGAAGCCAGCTTGATGAATCAAGCCCCTGCTCGACCTAGGCGATACGAGAGAAAGGGACCTCTGGCTTCATAATATCAGGCTTCAGCGTATTTTTGAGCGCTCTCAAGGCTTCTCGAGCTTCTTTCAGGATTAAAGGTCCTTCTGTTTTATAGAAGGACTTGTCTTGTTCTGAGCATGTTAAACAGTTTTCAAATTCATCGAGCGCTCGGTCGAGTATATGTGTGTGAAATTGCCAGTTAGGTTGCTTACTCACCATGGAATTCGTCCCTGATTCAACTATTAAGCGAATACCGGATTGGTGAATAAAATACAACCAAAAAGAGAAAAATTTATTTCTCGCCTTTGTATCTTCTTCTTGCCTGCTCGACTTCTTCGATCAGATCGAGATAGATTTGGGGCAAATCAGGACTTGGGGTTTCAACCCCTTGTGTTGCCAAAACGTCCTGCGGTGTAACTCTGGTTTTATCAAAACTAGCAAATTGGGCAACGACGCTGACCTCGGCATGAACACGTCCGTTTCGAACAAATTGGTGCTCCAGTCCGACATATGTGTCGGTCCAGCCGGTGATGCGGGTTTTGACCTCAAAGGCTTGTGGAGCTTTCAGCATCCGGCCAACCGAGACAATCTGTGTATTGATCACCGGGTACCAACCGCGCTTGCGCAGCTGTTTCCAATAACCTGTGCGCATGATCCAATTGATCGTGCCCAAGTCCGCGAAAGACAGATAGCGGCTATTGGTCAAGTGCATGAACAAGTCTTGGTCTGTGTACCAAACCCGATAGTTCAGGCTCGTTTGGCCCAGGATGTCGATACGCTTGGACGAGAAGCGTGCGCGGATAAAAACAAGAATCAATCGGAAGAATAGGTTCACAATGAAACTCCCAGGCAGAAGATAGCCTCTACGTGCACTATTTACGCCACTTCGCGCATAAATTTTAGGTCCGCCAGAACTTGTCCAACTCGGCTGAAATCGCAAAAGCTTTACGCGCTGAAGCGCCGCCAATGCGCAGCCCAATCATCGCAGACCCTTCCAGCGCTGACGGGTCGTCAACGGGTCGTTCCCAGCGGCTACCCGCCACAAAGCCTTCATCAAGTTCAGAGAGATAAGCCCCAAACTCATCCTCACGCCCATCTGCAAAGAGTGGCAACCAAATCAGGAATTGTGCTTTCGGCCATTTGCGCATAGCGCGCGGCACCCAGTTGGCGAGCGCGTCCATATCGGCGTCCGTTTCATAGCTTGGGTCCAACATGACCAGCATATTTTCACCGCGCCTCGGCTGTAGGCGAAGCGCGCCATTATAACCGTCTTCTTTCTTAATGAGGCAGCGGTCATCCTTTTGCAGGGCCTGGCTTAGCGCTTTGAATTCTGCAGGGTGCTTTTCAAACAGGACAATGCGTGCGGACTTTCCAAGCAGCTGCGTTGCGAGTGCAGGGGACCCCGGATAAGAGCCTGAGCCTTTGCTTTGAACATGTTTTAGCCAGGGTTGAAGCGCCGAAGCGGCTTTTTTAGCGGGCGGCATCGCCAGAACGCCTTGCGCGGCCTCGCCTGTCTTCTCGGCCTGCTTGCTGTTCAGGTCATAGAAACCACGCGCTGCATGCGTTTCAATGTAGAGGAGGTTTCGGTTTGCCTGAGCTTCGGTTTCCAGAACAGCATGCAAGACGGCGTGCTTAAGCACATCCGCCTTGTTACCCGCGTGATAGCCATGCTGATAGGAGAGCAAAGTCTATTCGCCTTTCTCAGCCAGAGACGCCTTGCGGATCGCCTCGAATTCATTGCCGGGATACCAGGTTGGCCAATCGCCTGATTGAGCGATACCGAGACCGACAGAATAAAGCGCTTTGATATCCTGTTCCATGCCAGACAGGTCCCAGTTGTCACCATATTCATCCATCGGTTTGTGGTAACGCTGTGCGGTATAAGTGTCAGAGATGGCTTTGCCCGCTGCGACGCCGCCGTCGACCTTGTCGATTCCGCCATCGGCATACAGCATTGGCACGCCCTTCTTGGCAAAAGAGACATGGTCGGAGCGATAGAAATACCCTGCTTGCGGGTTGGGGTCGGGCACGATGACGCGATCAACGCCGTCGAGATAGGTTTTCAAGCGGTCCTCAAGTTCCGAGGCACCATAGCCGACCACAACCATATCCTTCGTCTGTCCAACTGGCAGCATACCGTCCATGTTCAGGCCCGCTACAATCTGATTCATCGGGACGGTCGGGCGTTCAGCATAATAAGCTGAGCCGAGCAGGCCGGATTCTTCCAGTGTCACAGCCAGGAAGAGGGCGGAACGGTCAAGCTCCTCAGTTGCCATGGCTTCGGCCATTTCGAGCAGAGCGGAGGTTCCAGTCGCATTATCGACCGCGCCGTTAAAGATTTCGTCGCGGTAGAAATCCTGTGTCGGCTTGCCGTCTTTCTCACCTGATTTCTTACCGAGATGATCCCAGTGCGCGGTAAACAGCATATACTCGTCAGGGGCAGTCTTGCCTGTCAGCTGGCCAACAACATTACGCGACTCAGTTGTGCTAACGGTTTGGCTCAAAGCCCCGCTTGCAGTCAGATTGCCCATAGCGACAGGCTTGAAGCCTTCGGTTTTGGCGGCGCGTTTCATTTCTGCGAAATCCAGGCCGCCTTTGGTGAACAAGGACTTGGCGGTGCTATCTGTAATCCAGGCTTCATAGGTTGTGCGATTGGCGCCGCCATCCGCGCGGACAAGGTCAGCTTGGGCACCGGACCAGGAATTGGCAACCACATCCCAGCCATAAGAGGCCGGCGCCGTTTCGTGAACGATAATCGCGCCAGTTGCACCCTGACGGCCTGCTTCTTCGAACTTGTAAGTCCAGCGACCATAATAGGTCATGGCTTTGCCTTTAAAGAGCTCATCGCCGCGGGCATAGCCGGGATCATTGACCAGCATGACGACCGTTTTGCCCTCAACATCAAGGCCTTCATAATCATTCCAGCCATATTCCGGGGCGACAACGCCGTAGCCGACAAAGACAAGCTCGGAATTTTCCCAGCTTGCTTCGCTGCGATCCTGTTTTTTAGTCCATAGGACAGCTGTTTCTTTCAGTGTCATCGGCATCGTTGCTTGGTCGGCGCCGTCGCTAAAGGTGAGAGAAGATGTTGCTTCATCCAGAGTTTGCTCAACCATGCCGACGGTTTGGAACCATGTGCCGTTCTCACCAGCTGGGGACAAACCGACACGCGCCATTTCCGCCGCGATCCAGTCAGCGGCTTGCTCACCTTTTTCGCCAGCCGGGGCACGGCCTTCAAACGCGTCGTCCGCCAGGGCTTCGATCCGTTGGCTAAGGTCACCCGCTGTAATCGCGGCTGAAGTTCCGGTAGGAAGCGGGACGAGCAGGTCGATTGTTTCAGTTAACGGCGCTTCAGCCGGTGGAACGTCTGGAACGACCGCCGGAGCATCTTCGGCGCTTGGCGAGCATGCAGCGATCAAAGCAGCCGCTGAGGCTGCGAGTGTTAAACGGAACATGAGGCAACTCCTGTCACAATATCATTTGCGCCCGGTTTGACACAACGCGATGAGAGCGACAAGAAACCGACTGAAGCTGATCAGCTATCTTCTGGAAGGGAAATATAATCCATTTCGCCCTCTGGCAGGGTAAAGGGGGTATCTGTCCAGTTGCTTGCAGCTGAGGCGCGCCAATCGGCTTTGGCTTTTGTGATGCGCGCCTGATCTACAGCGACGAAATTCCAGTCAATCTTACGTGGCCCGTCCATGGGCTGGCCGCCGGCGAGCATGAAACGGCTATCGGGCGCGACCTCGACGCGAACATCCTTGCCGGAGCTGAGGATCGCCATTTCGCCAGCACTAATCGTTTCGCCTGCAATTACGGCCTCACCGGAAGCCATATAGAGCGCGCGCTCTTCTGCTTCGCTGGCTCCAATTGTAAAACTTGCACCAGCATTTGCTTCAGCGCCGACATACCAGATGCCCCACGGAAACTCGACGGGTGAGGTGTGGCCAAACGCGGTTCCGGCGAGAACGCGGGCCGTTGCGCCGCCAAGATCAAATTGAGGCAGGGTGTCTTCGGGGTGATGGGTAAACGAGGGCGCATCTTCCACGTGATCTTCTGGCAGGGCAACCCAGGTTTGAATGCCGTGCATGGACTGACCGGCGGCGCGCTCCTGATCCGGGGTGCGCTCTGAATGGGAAATGCCGCGGCCTGCCACCATCCAATTCACTGCGCCGGGCCTGATCACCAGATCGGAGCCGACCGTATCTTTATGCTGGATCGCGCCCTCGAACAGGAATGTCACGGTAGCGAGGCCAATATGCGGGTGCGCGCGCACATCAAAGCCTTTACCCGGTGCGTATTCGACCGGACCGAAATGATCAAAGAAGATAAAGGGCCCAACCATTTTGCGACTGTGAAAGGGCAATATACGGCGCACAACAAACCCATCGCCAAGGTCTTTTTCTCTCGGTTTTATGATTTGCTCGATGAGTTCGCTCATGGTCCTGATCCTTGCTTCGGCTGCTTATAAAAGGGACATAGGCTTATGAGCACTGATCTGCACGAACTCGAAGCCCAAATTCGAGCATGTCAATTATGCAAGAGCGACATGGCGCGAGCCCCAAACCCAATATTGCAGGTATCAGAGACAGCGCGTATTTTGATTGCGGGGCAAGCGCCGGGCAATCTTGCGGATCTTTCCGGGCGTCCCTTTACCGATCCGTCTGGGAATCGGCTGCGTGACTGGCTAGCTGTGGATGAGGCGGCTTTCTATGATCCGGCCAAGTTCGCGGTTGTGCCGATGGGATTTTGCTTTCCGGGCTATGACAAGCATGGCGGCGATATTCCGCCGATGAAGCGCTGCGCCGAAACATGGCGGGCAGATTTGCTGAAGCGCTTACCGCAAATTGAGCTGATCGTTCTGATCGGCGGATATGCCCAGAAGTGGCATCTCGGGACACGCGCAGAGAAAACACTCACCGCAACCGTTGCCAAGTGGCGTTTGTTTTTGGATGAAGGTCTTATCGTAACGCCGCATCCAAGCTGGAGAAATAATGCATGGCTGAAGCGCAATCCCTATTTCGAAGCAGACTTACTGCCCGAGTTGCGAAAGCGGGTGCAGGCCTTGCTCTGATCATAGCTTTGGCGTTTGGTTTTCTTGCCGCGTGTGTAACACCAGCGACCTTTTCTGCTCTTGATTTGGAGACCCCGCCTATGCCGCATCTGAGCCCCGAAACAAATACAATGATCAGCTTTGACGGCGCCGAGCTTGGCCTCACGGTTTGGGAAGCTGGGAGCGCGCCTGATATTGTGATTGTTGGTCTGCATGGCATGAATGACTATGCCAATGCGTTTCATATGGCTGCGCCTTACTGGGCCGAACGGGGCGTAACGACTTATGCTTACGATCATCGCGGATTTGGGCGCTCAGTCGGGCGCGGCGACTGGCCAGATGAGGAGTTGATGCGTGAGGATTTGCGCACCGCGGTGAAGCTGGTCAGGGAGCGGCATCCTGAGACAGTTTTGGCGGTTGTCGGTATCTCTATGGGCGGCGCAGTGACGATGACCGCGTTTGGGTCAGACCGACCGCCTGAAGGGGTAGACCGCGTGATCTTGAGCGGTCCCGGCCTGCGCGGTTGGGGGAGCTTGCCGCTGGTCCAGCAATTCGCCTTGTGGACCAGTGTTCGCGCACGCCCCGGCTGGGTGGTACGTCCGCCGCGCTTTGTGAAGATTGAGCCGAGCGATAATACCGAGATGCTGCAACGCCTTTGGGTCGATCCGCTTGGCATTCGCCAGAACAAGATTGAACAGGTGCACGGCGTCATCACCCTGATGGAAAATGCGCACAAGGCTGCGCCGAAGCTATCGGCTGAAATTCCCATGCTGCTGACCTATGGCGCGAAAGATATTGTTATCCCGGAAAGGGGCCTGAAACGGACCGCCAAGCGCCTGCCTGACCATGTCCGCACAGCTTATTACCCAGACGGCTATCATATGCTGCTGCGCGATTTGCAGGCGGAAACGGTGTTTGAAGACGTGTTGACTTTTCTGCGTGATCCGCAAGCGCCCCTGCCGAGTGGAGTGTCTGATGTGCCCGGCAGGACATAGCGATTGACGCAGCGCGACGAGGCGTTACACCGCGCCCATTGTTTCATCCGCAACTGTTCGCCTTGAGGCCCCTTATGTTCGACAATTCTTCCTTTGATGCGCATGAGGGCGTTCACTTCTTTCATGATGCGGCAAGCGGGCTGCGCGCTGTCATCGCCATTCATTCAACGGCGCTTGGGCCATCGGCTGGCGGAACACGGATGTGGGATTACCCAGACAGCACCGCGATGCTGACCGATGCGCTGCGCCTCAGTCAGGGCATGAGCTATAAGAATGCGATGGCGTCTATCCCACATGGCGGCGGAAAAGCCGTAATCTGGGGCAATTCAAAGACGGATAAGTCAGAGACCTTGTTCCGCGCTTTTGGCCGCGCGGTAGAGAGCCTGCAAGGGCGCTACTGGACTGCCGAAGATGTCGGTATTGATACAGCTGACATTGAGATGGCCGCGCAGGAAACGCGCTATGCGGCGGGTCTGACGAGCAGCGCAGCAGCAAGCGGCGATCCGTCTCCGGTCACTGCGCTGGGCGTATTCAAAGGGATTAAACAAGCCGCTCTTCGCGCGTTTGGGACAGATGACCTGAATGGCAAGACCGTCGCCGTTCAGGGGGTTGGCTCTGTTGGCGGCTATACCGCGCTGCACCTGGCTGAAGCTGGCGCGAACCTTATCATCACTGATATTGATCAAGAGGCGTTGGCGGATATTTCAAAGCGGACCGGGGCCAAGATCGCCGCGCCAGACGAGATTTATGATGCCGATGCGGACATCTTCTCCCCGAACGCCTTGGGGGCGATCATCAACGAAGATACGCTTAAGCGGCTCAAGGTGAAAGTCATTGCCGGCGGTGCAAACAATCAGCTTGTCGTTCCAGCTATGGGCGAGTTCGTGCGCCGTGCCGGTATTCTCTATGCGCCCGATTATGTGATCAATGGCGGCGGGATCATCAATGTCGCGGCCGAGATTTCAGGCACCTATTCGCGCGACTGGGTGGACCGCAAGTTAGATACGCTTATCGAGACATTGGGCGAAGTGCTTGACGCAGGACTTGCGAGCGGACGCTCGACACATGCGGTTGCTGACGAGATTGCCCGTAGCCGGATTGAAGCGGGTAGAGCCTAGTTTTCTTCGGGTGTTGGCACCGTTGGCTCGGTGATTTCGGGTAGCGTTTCCGGCGCAGCTTCAGCAGGGGTCGGAGCCGGGCGCGCAGGCGCTTCGCACTCAAATGGCTCTGCCGCCGCCGGAACTCCGTCTTTCAATCGAACAGCGCGCGCATAGCCCCGCGCATTCCCGGCTGTTAAAGCAAACGTCCCTTCCAGCACATTCACGTTGCGCTGATAGAACGGCATATAACCAGTCCAGCTGCGTTTGGAGGTGGTTGGCGCCAGCTCAAACCGGCCTGTAGAAGCTCGCTCAGCCCCTTCGAAACGCCCGGTCAAAGACACCCGGTTAATTTCCTTTGCGCCCACAAAGCTGACTGGAAAGCGGCCTTTTGAGCCGATCTCTTTGAAAGCTTCTTCGACTTTCTCACCATTGCCAACAACGGGTGCCGATAGTGGATCATCTGACAGAAACACGCGCCAAGCGAGATGTAGGCCTACATATCTTGAAAGGCTTGATGTTTCAGTGCAAGTTTCGATTTGCCATTCGCCATCCAGACGGAACTTTTCGTATTGCATCCAGCCTGTGATGCAGGCTGTTGTCGCAGTAAAAGCCACCGAGGCGTACTTGATGAATTCCAACACTATGGATCACTCCCCATGATCAAAGCCGTTTCAGGCCAGATCTTGTCTATAACACCGATTTGAAAGACAGCGAGCGAAACCTGCTAGAGCGAAGGCTGGATTGGGCCATCGGCGCGGCCATGAACAAATTGGTCGACATAAGCGTTGCCGCTCTCATCGATGCTGCTCGCCGGGCCCCGCCAAATGATTTTACCCTCATAGAGCATGGCAATCTCATCGGCGATCTTACGGGCACTTGCCATGTCATGCGTAATTGAGACCGCCGCCGCGCCAAGCGCTTTGGTCTGCTCAACGATCAGATCATTGATCGCGTCCGCTGTAATCGGGTCGAGGCCTGTTGTTGGCTCATCAAAGAAGATCAGGTCTGGCTTGGTGATGATCGCGCGTGCAAGGCCGACACGCTTTTGCATGCCGCCGGAGATTTCAGCGGGGGTGAGGTCAGCCACATCAGAGCCAAGACGAACCTGTTTCAGGGTCTCGATCGCGCGCTCTTTGGCATCCTTGCGCCTCAGGCCATCAGCATTGAGCAGGCGAAAGGCAACATTTTCCCAGACGCTGAGGCTATCAAACAGGGCCGCCGATTGGAACAACATGCCGATCCGCGCGCGCATGGCTTCGCGGGTCTTGCCCTGATCATGAGTGACATCTTCGCCGTCAAACAGGATCTGGCCTTTATCAGGTGACATCAAGCCTAGCGCATTTTTCAGCATCACGGATTTACCAGAGCCAGAACCGCCAAGCACGACCAGCGACTTGCCAGGTGCAACATCAAGGTCAACGCCTTTCAGGACTTGTTTCGGGCCAAAGGCTTTGTGAACATTTTTCAGTTCCAGAAGGGCTTGCTCACTCATGATCCGAAACTCACCAGCAGGGTCGAGATAAGATAGTTAAATGCGAGGATCATCACTGCCGCGCCGACCATCGCGAAGGTTGCGGCGCGGCCAACCCCTGTCGCGCCTGCGCTGGACTTGTCACCATGATAGCAGCCCATGATCGCGATGATGCCGCCAAATACGACTGCCTTGATCAGGCCGACCGTTACATCCTGCCAAGTCAGGAAGTCGAGCGTGTTGCGAAGATAGGTCGTGGAATCGAACCCAAGGCCTAAGGTGCTGACCGCCCAACCGCCCATAACGCCGATAATATCAGCGATCAGAACGAGAAGAGGCAGCGTGATGATGCCAGCCAGAAAGCGGGGAGCATAGAGATAGCGGAACGGATTGGCGCTGAGCGTTTTGAGCGCGTCGATCTGCTCTGTGACGCGCATTGCCCCGATCTCAGCGGCAATCCCGGCTGAGACGCGCCCCGCGAGCATGAGGCCTGTGATGGTTACGCCAAGTTCCCGTGTAATCCCGAGAACGACAATGTTAGGAACAAATTGTTCGGCGCCAAAGCGGCTGCCGCCAGAATAGATATTGAGCGCCAAAGCCGCGCCGATGAAGATCGCTGAGAGGCCAACGACTGGAAGGCTATAAAAGCCGATGGCAATCATCTGGCGCATGATCTGCGCCGGATACCAGCGTGGGGTAGCGCTGGCGCCAGCGGTCTTGCCAGTGAAGATGCTCAGCCGTCCAACCTCACCGAGCATAGCTAGGATGGAGCTGCCAAGCCATTGCAGAGGGTTCGGGAAACCGCCTTTAGGGTTCGTAGATGCGTGTGACACGGGGCATGAGTCCTGTGGTTAATTCGTAGCCAATGGTTCCGGCCAAGATAGCCTGTTCTTCTAGCGGTGCATCCTGCCCGATCAATTGAGCATAAACACCCGGTCTGGCAAGGTCTTGAGCCTCGCTCACGTCAATTGTGATCAGATCCATGGAAACACGGCCAAGGATAGGGCAGCGTTTGCCGCCCAGGCTTGCAAAGCCCTTATTGGATGCTGATCTTGGAAAGCCGTCCCCATACCCGATGGCGAGGGTTGCGATCAGCTTTGCGGCATCGGCGCGCCAAGTCGCGCCATAGCCAACCGTTTCACCTGCTTTGATGTGTTTCACTTGCAGGATCGGGGCTTCTAGCGTTAGACCGGGCTTCAGGCTGAGGTCTTCCGGGGGCTCCCCGCCGCCATAAAGCGCGATACCTGGCCGGGTCAAAGTGTGATGAAAGTCTGCCCCAAGCCAGACGCCGCCCGAATTCGCCAGGCTGAGCGAAATGCCTGCGAAAGACTTCGAAACGTGGGTCAGAGCGGCGGCTTGCAGCTCGTTGATCGGCGCGTTCACCGCCTCAGCGCAGGCGAGGTGAGAGAGGATCAGAGCTGGTGCGCGTCCTTGGGTTGCCTCTGCCAGTTGCGCGGCATCTTCGGGGGGAAGGCCAAGCCGGTTCATCCCTGTATCAAAGTGCAAAGCGTAGCTGCGTGGAAGCTTTACGCCGTCTATCATCCAGTCGACGATGGTCCGAAACTGAAAGCTGGAATTGATGACCGGGATAAGGGCCTTCTCGCGGTAGAGCGCTTCCTCGTCCGGGGCAGGACCATTCAGGACATAGATGTTAGGATGGCTGCCCAGTGTTCTGCGCGTCAGGTCTGCTTCGAAACCATGGGCGACGAAGAAGTGATCACACCCTGCATCGTGCAGGGTTTCAGCCACTTCGGGCAATCCGTGGCCATAAGCGTCTGCTTTAATCACAGCGCCAGTGACACCGCTGGTCTGCGCAGCCTTAAGGGTTCGCCAATTATCGGCGATATTGGAAAGATGCACACGGGCGCGAGGACGCAGGCTCATAGTCGCCGACTTACAAGGCTTTGCGGCAGATGTAAGGCCTATTCGTCAAACTCGCCCTGTGGTCGGCGCGCTAGATTGCCGAAACGTGTGATGTTGGCGTCGAATGACAAAACCACTTTACCAATAGGGCCGTGGCGTTGCTTGCCAAGGATAACCTCAGCGGTGCCATAGACCTCGTCCATGCGCTGACGCCACGAGGCCCATTTGTCGGCCGCGGCCGGATCGCTGCCATCAGCTTGGGGTTCGGTACGTTCCAGATAATAGCTCTCGCGATAGACGAACATGACGCAGTCGGCATCTTGCTCGATCGAGCCGGATTCGCGCAGGTCAGAGAGCTGCGGGCGTTTGTCATCGCGCTGCTCGACGGCACGCGACAGCTGAGACAAGCCGATGACCGGAACGGACAGTTCCTTGGCCAGGGCTTTTAGCGTGGTTGTGATCTGCGTGACTTCCTGCACCCGGTTCACATCCGACTTGCCGGAAGTGCCCGAGAGTAGCTGAATATAGTCAATGATGATGAGATCGACGCCTTGCGCCCGTTTCAGGCGGCGAGCGCGAGCGGCCAATTGGCTGACCGAGATGCCGCCCTGATCGTCAATATAGAGCGGCAGATTCTGTAACTCTTCGGTGGCTTCACGAAGCGTTTCAAAGTCATGCTTATCGAGATCGCCCTGGCGGATTTTGTGGGCGTTGATCCCTGTTCGCTCAGCCAGAATACGGGTTGCGAGCTGTTCTGAAGACATCTCAAGCGAGAAGAAGGCAACCTTGCCGCCCGCAATGGTCTTGGTTGAGCCGTCATCTTGTTTCTCGCCGCGGTAATCGGCGGCAACATTGTAGGCAATGTTGGTGACCAGCGAGGTCTTTCCCATCGAAGGGCGTCCAGCAAGGATGATCAGGTCAGAGCCGTGAAGCCCGCCCATTTTGTGATCGAGATCATCGAGGCGTGTCGGAATACCCGCGATTTTGCCATCGCGCTTGAACGCCGCTTCGGCCATCTGAAGCGATTCAGTCAGCGCCTCTGCGAAACTTGCAAAGCCGCGTCCGGTCGAGCCGCGCTCTGCCAAGGCAAAAAGTTCGCGCTCAGCAACTTCCACCTGCTGAGACCCATCGCTTTCGCGGTCGTGAGTCATAGCGCGAGACTGGACACCGGCGCCAATATTGATCAGCTCCCGACGCATGGCGAGGTCGCGAATGATACGCGCATAGTCCTGCACTTCCGGGCCAAAGGCGGCGCTATCGAGCAGGTTAGCCAGATATTGTGCGCCGCCAATTGCGGTCAGGCGCTCATCTTTTTCAAATTGCTCGCGAAGCGTGACGCCGTCCGCAACCCGGCCATTCTGGATAAGTAGCTGGCAGGCTTCGAATATTTCTTCATGCGCGGGGGCATAGAAATCACTTGGCCGCAAGATGTCCGCGACCCGCTGAAAGGCGTTATTATCATACAGGATCGAGCCAATAACCGCCGCTTCTGCGGACAGGTTATGGGGCAGGTCCGGCGTGGATTTCTCCGGCTCGGACAAAGGGGCGACAGCATTGCTCATATCCCACCATTAACCATAATTTTTCGGCAATGGCAGTCTTGACTTTCAGCAGTCCACGGACGGAGCGCGTTTATCCACAGCGGGGCGTATCGCTTTGCTAGGCGGCTCTCTCAACAAAAACGGTTCCGGCTGAGTAACCTGCACCGAATGAGCAAATGAGGCCCTTATCGCCTTTGACCATATCGCTTTGGTGCTTGTGGAACGCGATGATTGATCCGGCTGAGCTGGTATTCGCATACGTGTCCAGCACAGTTGGGCTCTCATCAGCGGTGGCATCACGGCCAAGGACTTTCGAAGAGATCAGGCGGTTCATGTTGGCATTTGCCTGGTGCAGCCACATCCGGCGCAGCTCCGGTGCTTCGATGCTTAGTCGGTCAAGTTCAGACTTGATCATCTTGGCGACCATGGGAACGACTTCTTTGAAAACCTTGCGGCCTTCCTGAACGAAAAGCTTGTCCGATGCGCCAATGCCCTCTGGGGCGGCATTATTGAGGAAGCCGAAATTGTTGCGAATATTGTTTGAAAACTGTGTCTTGAGGCTGGTGCCGAGAATTTTCCAATGCTGGGCAGGGGCCATGTCTTCCGCTTCGATCAGAACAGCCGTTGCGACATCTCCAAAGATGAAGTGGCTGTCGCGGTCGGTAAAGTTCAGGTGGCCAGAGCAAATTTCCGGATTGACCATCAGGACAGACTTTGCGCTGCCCGTGCGCACCATATCGGCGCCAGTCTGAATGCCAAACGTTGCCGATGAGCAGGCAACATTCATATCAAAACCAAAGCCATCAATGCCGAGCGCGTCCTGAATCTCAACCGCCATCGCGGGATAGCCCCGCTGCATATTGGAGGCAGCGCAGAGAACTGCGTCGACATCTTCTGGCTTGCGTCCTGCCGTTTTGAGGGCTTGGCGAGCAGCATTCACGGCGATTTCCGCAAGGACAGAGATTTGTTCATTCGGGCGCTCTGGAATGACCGGGCGCATCACGTCCGGGTCGATCACGCCAGACTTGTTGACGACGTAGCGCGATTTGATGCCAGAAGCTTTCTCGATAAACTCCGCATTGGAATGGGTCTTGGCCTCTAGCGTGCCAGCCTCAATTTCAGCCTTATGCTGCGCGTTCCACTTATCAGCCCAAGCATTGAAGCTGGCGACAAGTTCTTCATTTGAAACTGACTCGGACGGGGTCCAGAGCCCGGTTGCGGAAATGACGGGGGTAATCATGAAAGGCCCTCATGCGCGTTGCGCTATTTTTTCTGTTGGCGTGAGCTTAATTCTCGAGCGCGGCTTCGTCGACTCTAAAGGGCAGGCTTAGTGTTTTGCTTCTGCCACTTTCTCCGAAGCTTCATAGCATTCCTTTTTGGTTTTATCAGGTGTGCAGAAGACGCCTCGCCCGGGATTGAATGTGGTTGGGTAAGCTGCATCACTGACTTCAAGCCGATCAAGGCAAGCCTTTACAGCCGTTGGGGACGAAGCTTCGTAGCAGTCCTTAGTTTCAGCCTGCTCGCTTTTGTAATCCCAAGTCTTAGAGGCGCAGCTGGCTAAGCACATTGATGCCAGAAGAACTATCATGCCCAGTCTCATTGGTCTTGATCCGCACCCGCGATGACGCGGCCAAGTTCGCGGCGTTCTGCGTTCTCTTCATGTTGCTCGCGGCGGGCTTGATCTCCGGCGCGTTCGCGCTCAGCTTTCTGGATCGTATCGGCGATACAGCGATCCCGGCTCGACTTGTCTGAGATCGCCTCACACTTTGTATACGCTTGGTCGCGGTCAAACTCTGCGTTTGAGACACAGGCTCCTGCGAGTAAAAGAAGGGGAATGGCGAGATATTTCATCGGATAAACTCCTGCACTTCAGCATGTCGAGGACAGCCGATCTCATGGTCATTGTAAAGGCCGCACGCCTGCATCCAGGCATAGACAATGGTTGGGCCAACAAACTTGTGGCCGAGTGTCTTCAAGTCCTTGGAGCAGCGCTCGGAAATATCGGTCTTGGTCGGCCCATCGCGATAGTTTTCAAAGTGAGAGATGATCGGTTTGCCATCGACATAGTTCCAGCAAAAATCAGAGAAGCCCTCGCCGCGCTCTTCGGCGTCCAGAAAAGCCTTTGCGTTACCGATACAGGCTTCAATCTTTTTTGGAGAGCGGATGATGCCGGGGTTGAGCAAAGCCTTATCGATGCGCGGCTGTTCCCAGCGCGCGATCTTTTCAGGGTCGAAGCCGTCAAACTCTTCGCGCATCGTTTCCCGTTTTCGCAGGATGGTGATCCAGGAGAGGCCAGCTTGCATGCCATCCAGTTGCAGCTTCTCCCACAACGCGCGGGCATCATATTCCGGCACGCCCCATTCGGTGTCATGATAATCGCGGTAAAGTTTGTCATTGGCGGGCGCCCAGCCGCAAGAGATGTCATCAGTCATCTGTAACCATTGCCGTCATTTCAGCTTGAAGCCAATCGGGTTTTTCAATTGTGACCGCAGTTTCATTAACGGACAGGAGCTGGCCCTCGCTTTGCGCCTTGGCAAGACGGTCAAGGCGGAGCACGGCCAGAGCGTTTTGGCCCTCGACACTGGTGACTGTGCCAAGCGGGGTCTGCCCACGTATCTCACCGCCAGGAGAGAGAGTTGCGTCCTCAGCAAACTGGATTGCAAAGCTGCGTTTACGGATTTTGCCGCGCCGATGCATCCGGCTGACAACTTCTTGCCCAACAAAGCAACCTTTGTTGAGAGCAACTCCGCCAAAGACATCCATGTTGATGTCAGACGGAAACACCGCTGCGGCGCCAAAGTCTGTTCCCTGTTCAGGAACCCCATTCGAAATGCGATCGGTATGATAGCTGTCGAGCGGGCGTGACCATTCCGCCGGGTGGTAGCCATACCAGGCGCCCCAACTTTCCTTATTCGCAAAGCCGCGCAAGCGCCCGCCCGGATAGCGCGGATCGAGATATACAGCGATTGCCCCGGATATGGGCCGCACACCTTCGGGCGCGGCTTCCAATCCTGCAATCACAAAGAGGTCCTCGCGCTTTTCAATCTCAACCTCTGCCCGTAGGCGGAACATTTTCAGACGCTTGGCAAGATCATCAATATGATCCGCTGCAACATCCAGAAGAATGCCCTCGTCAAGGCGAAGTGCGAGGTAATCCGCAATCACCTTGCCCTGCGGCGTTAATAGCGCGCCGTACCGGGTCTCGTTTGCCCCCCATTTGGTCGTGTCATTTGTCACGAGGCGTTCAAGCAGGGCGATCGTGTCAGGGCCTTTTAGAGATAGGACAGCGCGGTGCGGAAGATAAGCGTATGGTGAGGACATGTCAGGCGATGTAGAGCCAAGCGCGGTGAATGTCATCGCAGAAAAGCAAAAGGCCCGGCGCGGGGGAAAATCGCGCCGGGCTGAATTTAGGAACCTCGAGAGGGGAAAAGGGCTCCTAAAACTTGTAACGCGCACCGACCGTGAAAGTTGCGCCATCAAAATCATCGCTGACTTTTGCGTTTAAAAGGTCCGCGCCGCCGCCAATGAAGCGGCGATCAAACTCCAGATCGCGGATCTGATAGTATCGCGCCTCGCCATAGATATCCCATTGGCTATCTGTCTTCAGCGTCAGGCCGCCTGCAAATGTGCCGGCAAGACCTGTGTCATCGCCTGTTGCGGTGAAGTTTGGCGTGGTCGCGCCGCCACCTGCATAAAGGATGTTTGCATCAACCCGGCCAAGGCCAAGGCCGCCGCCAATGAAAGGCACGACGCGTTGGTTCTCTTGCCAGATAATGTCGCTGTAATTGTTGATCAGGAAGAAATCGATGGCGGTATCGCCTGTAAAGGTCTGGTTGCCGCTATTGAAGCTGCCATCACTAACATCGGCCTCAATACGGGAGTATTCCAGCTCAAGCCGGGTATTGAACAGACCGAAAAACTCCCAAGGTGTGTCATAGCCGACGGCGAAACCGAAATTGGTGTCGCTGTCATACTCAACCCCGATGCGTGCAGGGGCGCCGGCCATACCTGGGGCGCCTGCTTCGGGTGTTTGTATACCGGTGAGTTCGGCATCACCGGGAAAGCCACCTCCAATGAAGCCGGAGGCATAAAAGCCCTGATCTTCATCTGCGGCGGCAACGCCTGTTGAGAGTGCAAAAGCGGTAAGAGCGGTTGCGAGTTTTAGCTTGGTCATGTTGGGCCGTCCTTCTTGGGGGTGTCAGTTTTCTGAACTGCTTCTGGCCTAGACGCGGATTTGATCACATGCATCTGACGTCTTTTCACCAAGCGCTCACGGCATGTTCAGATCACAAAGCGGTGAGAAGGATCTCGCGGTTAGAACCTTCTGCTTGGCACCCGTGACATCGTAAAATCCCTTCGCCATACTCGCCATTAGAGTCGGCTGAAGGGCAGGGTGGGTGCATTGAGTGATCGCAAGGGTTTGAACCGCCAGCTGTTCTGGCTGTATGAGGGCCATGGCCGGACGCCGTATTTCTTTCGTCTGGCGCTGCTTGTCTTTGATGTTCTGACGATTGCTTACTTCCTGCTCGCGCCGTTCAGGGATGGGGACAATTCTCATCCAATTACAGATTATATTATTGGCGTGGTGATCGCGATTGATCTCTTGGCGCGCTATTATATTGCCCAACCCAAGACCAAGTTCTGGCGACGCTTCTATAACTGGGCCGACATCATTGTCGTCATCTCAATGCTGGTCCCACTCTTTACGCAGAATCTGGCATTCCTGCGCCTCCTGCGTGCGGTGAGGATTATCCGGGCCTTTACCCTGCTCAAGCGGTTGAAGGGGGTGTCATCTTATCTCAAGCGCCACGAAGCGATCTTTGACCGGGTGACCAATCTGATAGTCTTCGTCTTTATGATGTCAGGTCTGGTCTTTGTGGTACGCGACGGACAGGTTGATGGGGTCGAGAACTATGTTGATGCGCTCTACTTTACGGTCACGACGCTGACGACGACCGGGTATGGCGATATTCTGGTCACCGGGAATGGCGGCAGGTTGCTTGCGGTGGTGATCATGGTGCTGGGGCTGACCCTCTTTTTGCGTTTGTTGCGCGCTATCGCGCTCCCCGGCGGCAAGGTTGACTATGCCTGCGGGACATGTGGATTGTTGCGGCATGATCCGGACGCGGTGCACTGCAAGCATTGCGGCGATCCGGTCAAGATTGCGACCCGAGGACGTGAGTAAGCTATGCGTGAGACGATGAGTGAAACCGGACATATTCCGTTTCGTGAAGTGCCTTATCTGCCTCAGAAAATGAACATTGAACGGCGGGGTGATGGTTCGATCCTGCTCGATAATGGGCAGCCTTTGAAAGACTATCCTCTGCATATGCTCTGGCCGCTCAAACATTGGGCAGAGCACCGCGGCGGTACGATCTGGCTTGCTCAGCGTGATCCCGTCGATCCGTCCAAAGAGGGCTGGCAGACAATAACCTATGCTGAGGCCTGGCCCAAAATACAGGGCATTGCAGGCTGGCTACTGGCGCAGGGCGCGGGCCAGGATGCCCCGATGATGATCCTGTCGCGCAATACGATTGACCACGCGCTGATCATGTATGGCGCAATGCTGGCCGGATGCCCGGTTGTGCCCGTGACGCCCGCTTATGCGCTTATTAGTCAGGACTTTGCCCGGCTTAATTATGTTGATGGTCTGGTGGAGCCGAAATTTATCTATGTCGAAGATGGCGCGCAGTATCAGCGCGGTCTGGACGGGATGACGGTCGGGGCACGCACGGTCATCCATTCGGGCGCGGCGCCGGAAGGACATGCGTCGGTTGCGTTGTCTGATCTGCTGTCCAGTCCTGTGGGCGATCGTGTCGCTGAAGCGTATGAGGCTCTGAGACCCGAAACGGTAGCGAAATACATGCTAACCTCCGGCTCGACGGGCGAGCCGAAAGCAGTGATCAATACCCATGAAATGATCGCGGCCAATGCCAAGATGATACGGTCGGTTTGGAATGAAGACCGCTTGACTGAAGTCACAGGCGACACGCAGGTCATGTGCAACTTTCTACCCTGGAGCCATACTTATGGGGCGAATGCTATTTTGCATAATATGACCGATTGGGGTGGTACGCTGTATCTCGATTGGGGCGCGCCAACGCCCGCGCGCCTGCCAGAGATGATACGCAACATGAGCGAGGTTTCGACCACACAGCATACAACCGTTCCAGCCGCTTGGGCGGCGTTGGCGACGGAGTTTGAAAAAGATGACGCGCTGGCGCGGACCTTCTTCAAGCGGATTGTCTCAATGGCCTATGGCGGCGCGGCGATGGGACAGGATATCTATGAACGCATTCAGGCGGTTGCTGTGCGCCTGACGGGCGAACGCATTTCGCTGTCAGCCGGATATGGCGCAACCGAAACGTCACCGACCGCCAGCAATGTGCACTGGCCAAACGATACGATGGGTCTGATTGGTCTGCCCCTGCCGGGCAACACGTTCAAACTGGTGCCTGCGGGGGATAAGCTGGAACTGCGCGTCAAAGGCGTAAACGTGACGCCCGGCTATTATCGCAACCCAGAGAAGACCAAAGCAGCCTTTGATGAGGAAGGGTTTTACCGCCTTGGCGATGCAGTTCGGTTTGTTGATCCTGAGCGCCCTGAAAAAGGCCTCGCCTTTGATGGTCGGACAGCTGAAGAGTTCAAGCTCGCTAATGGTACATGGGTCTCGGCTGGAAAGCTGCGGGTGCAGGCCGTGCAGGCTGTGGACGGCGCGCTGTCTGACGCTGTGGTTTGTGGTCTGAATCAGGATGAGGTCTGTCTGCTTGGCTTTCTCAATGAAGGCTATTGCCAGCGCCTTGTCGGGCAGGATCTGTCGCTCATGGAGCTTGCGGCTGCCCCACAAGTCATTGACGCTGTGAAAGCAGGTTTAGCGCGCCATAATATCGCGCACCCCAATACTTCAGGCCGTATTGCGCGAATCATTTTGCAGCCAGATGCGCCGCGGGCCGATGCCGGAGAGATAACTGAGAAGGGCTATATCAATCAGGGGAAAGCCCTGACCCTGCGAGCAGATGATGTGCAAAAGCTATATTCTTCTAACAATTACAAGGCTGTCATAAATCTATCATGATAAATACGAGACAGATAATATTTATACAGTAAAAATGTGATTGTGGCTCTTGTATTCATTGCCGTTGCGTCAGATATTGTGCGTGTGACGTGTGTCACGTACACACTTCACAGCCATATCCCCTTTGTGGCTTGTCTACGGACCCTGACAGGACGATTGAGCGCTTCCAGCGAACGGTCGTCCTGTCTTGGTATTGGCCCTGTCTTTTCATCTCATGCACTGTAAGACGAGATATGAATATGATTTGAAACGGGGTTGGATATGACGAACGAACAAGCCAGTGAGATGACGGGGGCCGAAGCTCTTGTGGGTACGCTTGCTGATAATGGCGTGACAGCGTGTTTTGCCAATCCTGGTACATCTGAAATGCATCTCGTTACAGCGCTTGATGGCGAGTCGCGTATCCGGTCAGTACTGTGTCTCTTCGAAGGGGTCGCAACGGGCGCAGCGGACGGGTTTGCACGCGTCAGCGGTACGCCAGCGATGACCTTGCTGCATCTCGGCGCAGGCTATCTCAATGCAGGCGCGAACATCCATAATGCGGGTCGCGCCAACTCGCCCATGGTGAATGTGATCGGGGATCATGCGGTTCCTCACCTTAAATATGATGCGCCTTTAACCAGCAATATTATGGGGCTGGCAGGACCAAATTCGGGATGGATTAAATCCGCCAATAGAGTCTCCGATACGGGTAAGCTTGCCACTGAGGCTTATGCTGCCAGCTTTGGACCTAAACCCGGGCCTGTCTCTTTACTGCTGCCAGCTGACAGCGCGTGGGAAGAGGGCGGCGTAAAAGGCGCGGTGGTCAGCGCGCCTGCGCTGCAAACCTTGCCCCCTGAGCGCATCGCAAATGCAGCCGAAGCGATCCGAGTTGCGGCCCGGCCGGTGATTGTAATCAATGGGACGGCTTTGACTGAAACTGGCCTTGAATCTGCGGCGCGCCTGAAACTTGCTGGCGTGCGGGTCATGACTGATACATTTTATGCCAAGATGCGCCGCGGTGCTGGTGTTTTCGCGCCGGACCGGATGCAATATTTCGCAGAAGGTGCGATGGCCGATCTTGAGGGCACAGATTTGATGCTGGTCGCTGGAACGAACCTACCCGTTGCCTTCTTTGCCTATCCCGGGAAACCAAGCTTGCTTGTTCCTGAGGGCTGCGCAACGCTGAATCTTGGCGGCGCCGATACAGATAGCGCAGCAACCCTGGCGGCACTTGCAGACGCTTTGGGGGCAAGCGACGCTGCGGCGCCGGAGGTTCTGGCATTACCAGACATGCCAACCGGAGAGCTGAACGCGGTTGCCGTTGGCAAGAGTCTTGCCCGGCATATGCCGGAAGATGCGCTCGTCTCTGATGATGGTGTTTCAAACGGGCTGATGTCTTACCTGCCGACCCAAACCGCGCGCCAGCATGACTGGATGATGCTGACCGGCGGCGCGATTGGGCAGGGCATGCCGCTCGCGCTTGGAGCCGCCATTGCTGCGCCAGAGCGCAAGGTGATTTGTCTCAGCGGCGACGGCGCGGGCATGTATACCAATCAAGCGCTGTGGAGCATGGCGCGCGAACAGGCCGATGTGACGACGATTGTGTTCGTCAATCACTCCTATCGCATTTTGAATATTGAATTGTATCGCACGGGCGCGGGTAATCCGGGGCCGACGGCAAAAGATATGCTCTCAATTGGCGGCCCGGACATCAATTGGGTGCAGCTCTCTGAGGCAATGGGCGTCCCAGCGGTTGAGGCGTTGACGGCCGAAGCCTTTGATGCCGCTTTGCAAGAGGCCATCGCGGCAGATGGCCCGCGTTTGATCGCGGCCGTAGTGCCCGGCTGAAACGGCTTGACCATCGGGCAGGAATTGAGTGCGTGTCATATCTGACTTAGGCTTTCTCACATAGAAGAGAAGGCGCAGATCAATGTCGAATGATGTGTACTTTGGGGGGCATAAAACCGCCCGTGATGTGTTTCAGGATCGCGCCAAGCGCTTGGCAACAGTGTTTGCTTATCACGGCGTTGGCGAGAATGACGCTGTCGCCGTGCTTATGCGTAATGACTCGAGCTACCTAGAGATCATCGAGGCCTGCCGCCATGTCGGCGCATTTTATGTGACTTTGAACTGGCATGGCGCAGCGCCCGAGATTGCGCAAATTCTAGGCGATGCGGGCGCGAAACTCCTGATCGGTCATAGTGATCTCACCGCCAAGATGACGCCTGAAGTTGGCGTAAACATTCCAGTGCTCGCGGTTCCGACCCCAGAGAAAGTTCTGGCTGTCTACAATGTCGATCCTGCAATGGCTGAGGGTCAGGCTGATCTTGGGCCTTTGATCGAAGCGGCTCAGCCGATTGAAACTGGCCCTCTGCGTTTTCGGGGTATGCTCGCTTATACGTCTGGCAGCACCGGGCGTCCAAAAGGCATTCGCCGTGAGCAGGATCTTTCCAAACCGGATACGTGGGAGACCTATAAAGGGTTGGCCGCCGCGGTTCTGCAAATCCAGCCGGGAGATCGGTTTTATACCGCCGCGCCCCTCTACCATAGCGCGCCCAACGCACTCTCAAGCTTTTGCATGGCGGCCGGATATGCGGAGCTGCATGTCGCGCCGAAGTTCGACCCGGAGCAATTTCTTGCTGATGTTGAGCGCTATGGCATCACACATGTCTATATCGTCCCGACGATGATGGTGCGTTTGCTAAAGCTGCCAGAAGAGGTGCGGGAGAAGTATGATACCTCAACCCTGAAGTTCGGGATTTCCACCGGGTCGGCTTGGCCGCGCGATGTGAAGCAGGCGATGATCGACTGGTTTGGTCCGATCTTTTACGAGTCCTATGGCGCCAGCGAGATTGGTTTCATGACCTTGATCTCTTCACAGGAAGCACAAGCGAAACCGGGGTCTGTTGGTAAGGTGCTACCGGGTGGCTCGATCAAGATCATTGATGATGAGGGCCAGGAGCTTGCTGCTGGTGAGGCCGGATCGATCTATGTCCACCTGCCGCAATTCGGGGACTTTACGTATTCCAACACAGATGGCGACATTAAAGGCCAACGCTATGGTCAGCACGCGACCGTGGGCGATATCGGCTATCTCGATGAAGAGGACTATCTCTATATTAGCGACCGCAAGAAGGACATGATCATCTCTGGCGGCGCGAACATTTTCCCGGCTGAGATTGAAGCGGCCTTGATCGAAATGCCGGAAGTGTTCGATTGCGCGGTGATTGGTGCACCGCATCCTGAGTTTGGCGAAATGGTCGTCGCGGCGGTGCAAACTGTTCCGGGTCAGACCGTCACTTTGGACAGTATGCAAGCCTTTCTAGGGAGCCGGATCGCGAAGTTCAAAATTCCGCGAAAACTTGATCTGCACGATCAATTACCAAGGCAAGATACGGGAAAAATCTTCAAACAACGCCTGCGCGCGCCTTATTGGGATAAGGTTGGACGACAAATTTAGCTGCCATTTTTGCCGATCAAGCGCGAAAAACCCCCGAACCTTAACAGGGCGCTTTGATTCCTTAATACACTGCCTTTTCAGGGCCTTGTGCGTTAACCTTAACGCAAAGGCTGTGAGGCACTCTCCATCTTGTCGCTGAGGGATTGGTGGCGTGATGGTGGGTGTCTCGGCACAAGGAAAACCTTGGTTGGGCACCTCTTTGAAAGAAGAGGAATAAAACAATGCCTTATTCAGATATGGCGACTGATATCGCCCCGGAAACAGGTCTCATTTCAGAGACGGCTACGGGCGAAGAGCTTTACAAAGTTGGTCTGGCTTATGCCGAAGGTGTCGAGTGCGAACAAGATCGCATCGCTGCACACAAATGGTTCAATCTTGCGGTCCTGAAGGGCCATGACGATGCCAAGATTTGCCGTGAAGAAATGGCTGACCTGCTCGACAAGGAAGACATCAAGTCTGCTTTGAAAGCGGCCCGCGCCTGGTTGATGCTCGCAAACTAGGTTTGTTGCTAAAAACCTAGCGAAGTGGCTCTGTGAAAGCTGCAAACATATCCGTTCCTTCGAATTTGAAGGGGGGACATGCGCTTGTCTCTTCCGACTCGCCTTCACGACAGGTCAGTTCCTGGACCGTCACAGTGATATCAGAACACGCCTGCGCGACGGGATCGAATAGCGACAGCGTTTCATCCGCGGTAATGACACCCGGAACATCTCTTGGGATGAGCGAAAACCCGCTCCCCAGAAGATCGCTATCATTGATCACTAGATTGACGTTGAGCCGAAGCGCTTCCATGTCAGACTTAAGCGCATAATGAACTTTCGGGTTGCACTGACCCGCCTCAATTTCCGGATTGGCCTCAAAGCGGACGAGCAGCTGATCTCCAAGATCCGCATAGGGATCTACTGGCTCCGCAATCTCTGCGCCGCCACAGGCCGCTAGTCCAAGTGCCAGGCTTCCAAAAATAAATGCTCTCATGATGTGACGTCCCTCTTTGTAAAAAAGGATAGGAAGACCGTCTTCAATGTCAATTCAGAGCGCTTGATCTAGCTTTCATTATAGCGATAGCCGACACCATAAAGCGTTTCGATCGAGTCGAACTCTTTATCGCCTTCACGGAACTTTTTGCGCAGGCGTTTGATGTGGCTATCAATCGTGCGGTCATCAACATAGATTTGATCATCATACGCCGCGTCCATCAGGTTATCGCGGGATTTCACATAGCCAGGACGCTGCGCCAGAGCTTGCAGGATCAGGAACTCCGTCACAGTCAGGCGAACCGGGTGGCCATCCCACGAGCAGGCATGGCGGTTCGGGTCCAGCGTCAGACGGCCGCGAACAATAGGCTTCACATCACCCTCTTCAGGCGCGCTATCAGGTGAGCGCGAGCGGCGCAGGACAGCCTTTACACGCTCTGACAGCAAACGGTTTGAGCAAGGCTTGCGGACAAAATCATCGGCGCCAATGTTAAACCCGATCACCTCGTCAATCTCTTCATCCTTGGAGGTCAGAAAGATCACCGGAAGCTCAGAGGTCTGGCGCAGACGTTTCAGCAATTCCATCCCATCCATCTTAGGCATTTTGACATCCAGGATAGCGAGATCAGGCGGGCTATCTGTCAGTGCGCCAAGCGCACTCAAGCCATCATGATAGGTGCGGACATTATAGCCCTCAGCTTCAAAGAAGATTTTCAGTGAGGCAACAATGTTCTCATCGTCATCTACCAGTGCAAGTGTCGTCATGGCTAAGCCCTCCGCATTAAAACGACCCGTATTCGCCGGGCTCGCGCAATAGAGGCTGTTGAACCACGGTTCGAAAGCCGCCGGAAGCCCCCGGCATTGTGGATTTTCTGTAATAATGAACTTTGAGGCGTCTATTTGCAGCCAATAAGGCCATTTTGCGCTCAGGGCGGATTAACCTTGCCACATTTTCATTTGTTTAAGCGCTTCGGGCAAAGTCTTTGCGCTTGGGTTTTGGGACAGGCTTCATGCCATGCGTGACACATTGGCTCTTTCCTGCATCCTTGGCGTCGTAAAGCGCCTTGTCTGCCAAGCTAAGCACTTTGCTTGGAGAGTGCCCGTGATGCGGGAAACGCGCATGACCAATCGACGCTGAGATACGCAGAACATGTTTTTCCCAAGGATACGGACGACTTAGAATGTCGATGAGATACTCAGCATATTTGCGGACACTCAGTAGGCTGCCTTCAACATCTTCAAGCAGGATGACGAACTCGTCACCGCCAAGGCGCACCAGCAAGTCTGCATTATCGGTCACTTCGCGCAGGCGCTCTGAGAGTGCGGTGATCAAATAGTCGCCGGCATTGTGCCCGTAAGTGTCATTAACGGCTTTAAACCCGTCAAGGTCGATCAAGAGCAGGTCAAAGCTTTGCCCTGGTTGAACCTGATCGAAGCGCTCTTGCAGTCGGATGCGGTTGCCAAGGCCGCTGAGATGATCATGCGCGGCCAAATGGGTTTGGTATTCAACCAAATCGCGTAGCTGTCCTTCAATGCGCTCATTCTGATGTGACATGACAATCGCACACCCGCCGCAGCCAAGCACTGCAATCAGAAGCGTCACAGTCGACATGATCAGGGTCATGTCTGCTCCAAGACTAAAAGTGGGTAGAAGCTCAGTTGCATACCCGAGCCAAGCCACGCCAAGAATTACCGCAAGATTCATGCTTGTATAGATGATTGTACTCCGGGTCCGCATAAGCAGGGCGCCAATCACAGGCAGGACCGGAAAAATCGCGGCGTGATAGCCCGTTACACCGCCAGAAAACGCCACCTCAACCCACAAAAGAGTTGAGAAAATAATCAGAAGCCAGCGTATGTATGGCTCAGGGGCATCCCCCCACAAACTGACTTTCAAGGCAATGACGCATGCGGTTATGCCAACCAGGCCCGTCAAGATGCTCAGAAACCCGGTATCTCCAAATCCGATCAAAACGATTTGCAGACAGGTATAGACTGTCGTGGTGATCAGACCGAACAACCCCACCAGAACCATGCGGTGACGATGAATATCCTCAATCGACAAAATGACCGTGCCATCATCCGGGACAAGCTTGGTGTCCGGAAGAAGTTTGAGCACAGATGATAAGAGGCGATTCAGCACATTAATATCCCAGTTGGGTCCACCTTAATCCATATGATTATAAGATCAGGTTGATTTGTCGGTGAAATTTGATCGAAATTCTTGAAGCGCCAGAAGGATCAAAAGCCAATTGACGTGGTCTGTATGGCTGTGTAGGGCAGCAGATATGAGAACACTGCATCACCATCATCAACAGACCTGACGTGCCCGTAGAGAGGCGCGAATGATCTCGGTGCGCCTCATGTTTTCATCTCTGTCAGTCCTCTGACTTTCCTGAAATCCAAGAAGCTTGCCGATCCGACCTTTGCTGGGTCGTCTGAAGGTAGGATAATGGGTTTTGGACCCGAAAATCCTGACTTTAGTCCAGCCCCGGCAGCCACACTTCACACTTGAATAGGCTTCGTTTATGCGGGGCAGAGATACGACACAAAGGCTAAACTCATGGGCAAGACCAAGGCTCCCAAACCAATTGATCTGGCGCGAAAACCGCGTGGCTTCCCAGATAAGCGAGAAGCCCTGATCCATGCCGAAAAAGCCATGATCGACCGGATTACATCCGTCTATCGCTCTTGGGGGTTTGAGGGGCTAGAAACCGGTGCCTTCGAATATGCCGACGCACTGGGCAAGTTCCTGCCAGATGCCGACCGTCCAAATGCCGGCGTGTTCGCGCTGCAGGATGATGACGATCAGTGGATGAGCCTGCGCTATGATCTGACTGCGCCGCTTGCCCGTTTCGCTGCCGAGAACTGGCAGACTTTGCCAAAGCCGTTTCGTCGCTACGCGGCTGGATCGGTTTATCGCAATGAGAAACCGGGCCCTGGACGCTTCCGCGAGTTCCTGCAATGCGACGCTGATACAGTCGGCGCAGCTGGACCGCATGCGGATGCTGAAATGATCGCCATGGCCGCCGAAGCCATGCGCGCAGCAGGCGCGGCGGACGGAGAGTTTGTGATCCGGGTCAATACGCGGCGTCTACTCAATGCTGTTCTGGAAAGCGTTGGGGCAGGCGACGAGGCGATGCGCCTGACTATTCTGCGCGCGCTGGACAAGCTGGATAAGTTTGGCACGAGCGGCGTTGCCGACTTGCTGGGTCAAGGCCGCATGGATGACAGCGGCGATTTTACCAAAGGCGCTGGTCTTGATGCAAACGCGGTGAAGCGCGTGCTGGCTTTTGCCGAAGCGGGCCGGGCGACGCGCGGCGAAACACTCGAAGCCCTTGGTGTCGCCGTCGGCACGGGCGAAGACGGGCTTGCCGGGATTGCTGAGCTTGAGGCCATCACACGCGCCTTGGAAGCCCTCGGAACGCCAGAGACTGACGTCAAGTTTGACCCCTCCGTCGTGCGCGGGCTGGAATATTATACCGGCCCGGTGTTTGAGGCAGAGCTACTGAAAGATACGGTTGATGAGGATGGCAATATGGTCCGCATCGGTTCGGTCGGTGGCGGCGGTCGCTACGATGACCTCGTGGCGCGATTTACCGGAGAGCAAGTTCCAGCCACGGGCTTCTCCGTTGGCGTGAGCCGTCTGGCAGCGGCGTTCGCGATCTCTGGTGAACTGGAGGCTCTGAACGGTCCGGTTGTCGTGCTGAATATGGACAAAAGTGATCCGAGCGAGGCGCTAAAGCTTGCTACAGAGCTGCGCCAAGGCGGCATTCGCGCCGAGGCTTATATGGGCAGCTCTGGGATGCGCCCGCAGATGAAATATGCCGATCGCCGTGGCGCGCCCGTTGCGATCATGGTCGGCACGGACGAGCTGGAAAAAGGCGTTGTCACCATCAAGGACCTGAAAGAGGGCGCCAAGAAAGCTGCGGCCATCGCATCCAATGCCGAATACCGCGAAGCGCGGCCTGGTCAGTTCGAGGCCCCGCGCGGCGACATGATCGCCCGCGTTCGGGAAATCCTGGAGGCGGATCAATGAGCCTTTTAAGCGTCTTCGAAAAGGCGGGTGGGACGCTGGTTGAGCCAAGCGTGATCATCGACGCGTCAATCCCCTTAGAGCTTTCGGGTGAAGCGATCCGCGCCCGAGTCTGTACCTTTATTGACGAGGAAGGGCGTGAATGGGCGCTGCGTCCTGACCTCACCTTGCCAGTGGCGCTTGGTGAGATTGAGGCGCGCCAAGCCGAGGACGCAGGCGGCGAAACGGTTCGCCATTACCGCGCCCCGGTCTTTCGCTTGCCAGCTTTGTCTGGCGACCCGGTTGAGTATGAGCAAGTGGGGTTTGAGCGCTTTGGAGCGCCAAGCGACTCCAAGTCCGATGCCGCCCTTATGACCATGCTGACTGAGGCCTGCGTTCAGGCGGGTGTCTCAAACGGAGTTGCCCAGTTCGGTGATCTTGGAATTTTCCCGGCAGCCGTCGATGCACTCGACTTGCCAGAAGATACCAAGGCAGGTCTCAAGCGCGCGTTTCGTCAGGAGGGCGGCGTGCGGGCTTTCCTGGATGGCCAAGACCGCCGTGCAAGCCATGGTCTGGCCAAGCGCATGAAAGGCATGAGCCGCGAGGAGGCGTCGGCTTTTGTCGAGGACATCTTTGCGCTGACAGGTATCAACCCGGTCGGCGAGCGTTCCAGCGATGAGATTGTTGAGCGGCTTTACATGCGGGCCAATGGCGGCGGCAGCGGCCCGGTTCCAGATGACGTTCGCGCGATACTTGAGCAAGTGCTTGAAATTGACGCTCCGGTCGATGAGGCGCTGGCTAGCCTCACCAAGATCGCGACAACTGCTGGGCTCGCGGCCCTCACGCAGCGTCTTGAAATGCTGTCTGAGACCTTTGATTTGCTTGGTCAGAAATGCAGCGATGCTTGGATAGATGGGGCGCATTTCGCAACCCGGTTCGGACGCCGCTTTACCTATTATGATGGCTTTGTTTTTGAGATTGGACCTGATTTAAAAGCGCCGCCTTTCGCAGCCGGCGGGCGCTATGACGCTCTGCTCGCAAACTTGTCCGGTGGCAACGTGCAGACAACCGCAATAGGCGGCATTGTCATCCCGCACAGGCTTGAGCGCGCAAGAGGAGCTGGCAAATGACAAGATTAAGTATTGCCATACCGTCCAAGGGGCGGCTGAAGGAAAAATCCGAAGACTGGTTGACCGCGAGTGGTTTCAAGCTGCGCCAGAAAGGCGGCGGGCGCGGCTATAGTGCCGAGCTGAAAGGTTTGCCGGACGCCGACATTATGTTGCTGTCAGCGCGAGAGATCGCCGAGGGTCTGATCTCTGGTGAGCTGCATGTTGGGATTACCGGACAGGACCTGATGCATGACCTATCAACCGATGTAGACCGCGACATCCATGTCTTGCGCGAGCTTGGTTTTGGCGGCGCGGATGTCATCGTGGCTGTGCCTGCGGCCTGGATTGATGTTGAAACCATGTCCGATCTTGAGGCGGCGGGGGCTTTGTTCCGCGAACGCCATGGTCGGCGGATGCGCGTCGCGACGAAGTATCTGCGTCTAACGCGGCGCTATTTCTCTGAACGCGCTGTTGGCGAGTATAGGTTGATTGAGAGCGCCGGGGCGACCGAAGCGGCGCCTGCGTCTGGAACAGCTGAAGTGATCGTTGATATCACCACGACCGGGGCGACCCTCAAGGCGAACGGTCTGAAAGTGCTTTCAGATGGGCCAATCATGAAGAGCCAGGCGGTGCTGGCTGGCTCGCTTGGAGCATCCTGGGATGTTGCTGCTCAAGATACGCTTCGGATATTGCTGGATGGGGTCGAAGCGGCCGCTGAGGCACGGCGCGTTTGCCGAATCGAAACGTCGGGACCGATTCCCAGTGAGGAAAGTCTGCGCCTAAATCTGGCCATGATTCATGATCGTTTGGCACTTTGCCCGGTCGATCAGGCGAGTAAAACGGCCCGTGAGCTTACCAAAGCAGGTGTCGATTCTGTACTAATCACTACGGTTGAGCAGGTATTTCAGTCTGACAACGCTGTCTTCTCAGAATTTGTTAATAAGGTGTCATAAACCGCTTGACGGTCTGCGACATTGTGGCGATACAGAGAAGGCAAGTTTCTGGGAGGAAACGCTGCAATCACTTTTTAGGGCGCGACCGATATGGTTGCGCCTTTTTCTTTTGCCGAAAATCCAAACAAGAAAAAACGACCCCAAAAGGGGCCGCCAAGATGTTTGGAGTGAGAGTTATCAACCCGGCGGCGCTCAGGGGGAGAGAGGGAAAGGTGTGAGCCGCTAGGTCATTTATTATTGAATAACAATAACAGTTTATCGTTTTTCGTCAATAGATTTCTGCGAATATTTTTCCTGAAAGTTTTGTAAGGAATGTCTATGCCCGAAATATCTGTGTCTTGGAAAATTCTTCTCTCATCCTTCGACGCAGCGCCTGAACCTACCCTGAATGTGCCAGCGTGTTGACTTTCAGGGGCACCCTCTGCAAGCCAGAAAAACAGGGCAATTCAATATCAGACAGGAGTTTTCAATGTCCGATCCGCGTCAGCATATCATGCCGGTTTACCGTCCTCCCGAAGAGGCGTTCGAGCGCGGTGAGGGGGTGCGCCTGATCACGGCGGAGGGGAAATCCTATCTCGATTTCGTTGCAGGCATTGCGGTGAGTGCGCTTGGACATTCCCATCCAGCGATGGTCGAAGCGCTGCAAACCCAAGCCGGGAAGCTGTGGCATACCTCAAACATGTTCCGGGTTCCTGCTGGCGAAGAGCTGGCGCGCAAGATGTGCGAAGGCACGTTTGCTGACCGGGTCTTCTTCACCAACTCAGGCACCGAGGCGGTCGAGTGCGCAATCAAGACCGCGCGCAAGTATCACTGGGCGCAAGGCGACACAGAGCGCTACGAGATCGTTACCTTCTCTGGCGCGTTCCACGGCCGCTCGCTTGGCGCGATCAATGCTGGCGGTAATCCGAAATACCTCGAAGGCTTCGGCCCTGCGCTGCCGGGCTTTACCAGCATTGAGTTTGCCGACCATGAGGCGCTCGACAAAGCCGTGACAAACAAGACCGCCGCGGTGTTCGTTGAGCCTGTGCAGGGAGAGGGCGGCGTGCGCGCCATCCCTGAAACTTGCCTGACGGCGCTGCGTAAACTGTGTGATGAACGCGGCGCGCTCTTGATCTATGACGAGGTTCAGTGCGGGATGGGCCGGACCGGAAAACTCTTCGCGCATGAGTGGGCCGAGGACGCCGCGCCCGACATTATGTGCGTGGCCAAAGGCGTTGGCGGCGGCTTCCCGTTCGGGGCCTGCCTGACCACTGAGGCGACGGGCAGCGTGATGCAGCCGGGCAGCCATGGCTCAACCTATGGCGGCAACCCACTGGCCATGGCGGTTGGCAATGTCGTCTGGGACATCATTTCTGACGAGGCGTTCCTCGAAAATGTCCGCCGGGTTTCTGGCACCGTGGTACAGGGCCTGAAATCTCTGGCCGACAGTCACCCGGACAAGGTCGACGGCGTGACGGGCAAGGGCCTGCTGGTTGGGTTGAAGTTGAAAGCGCTGCCCAAGCCGGTTCAGAACGCTTGCCGCGACAAGGGCCTGCTGGTTGGCGTGGCGGGCAACAATGTCCTGCGCCTTGCGCCGCCTCTGGTGATTGAAGATACAGATGTGCGTGAAGCGGTCGGTATTATTGATGCCGCGCTTGGAAGCTGGGAAATCGGAAGTTAGTTTTAGTTTTCACTGCGCTAAGCTGCTTTGCAGCACGTGAGATGAAGCAGGTTCCATATCGGGCTGCGCCCTCACATGAACCAGGTTCAGGGCTCGACTTCTATGAACACGCACCGTTGGAAATGCGCAGACCAGCGGTCAATCTCCCAGAGCTGCCAGAACACGGCTGGCCACAGCCAAAGCGGGACTTGGCTATAGTACAAGATATGCCAGCGATGCTCGAACATGGCGCGGAGTATAAGTCAGCACGCAGAGGGGGCGGAAAACTTTTTGTTTTCCCAGTGATCTCAGCGTCTTACTTGGGCGGGTTTAAGACACTCCAAACACTTGTTGCGTTTGAAATTGTGGAAGCGTGGAGCCAGAAAATTAACATTTTTGAGAACCGTTTCTACCATTAGATCTGGTCCAGATAGAAAGGCCAAAGCTAGACTACTTATCTCGGTCCCAATAATGCTCGCCGGCAAAATGAATATGATCAATTTCTGATCTACCGGAGTCTGAGGCCCAACCAATATAAGTGTGGAGTAAATCACCGTTCTCGGAGATGATCGTAGCCGTGTGTCCGTTCAGATAGTAGCGCCCCATGAGCTTTTTGCGATGGCCGCCTGCTGCCCCGGAAGCGCCGCTATCAGCGTTAACAGAGAACGCATTGAAGGCTCCAATTGCGACGCGACCATCCCGCGTGAAAATAATGTCTCCGCCACTCAATGATCCTGATGAAAAAGAAATCCCGTCGTAGCTATCAACATTGATACGTCCAAATGACTTGTGAATTCTTTCCCCAGGTCGGAAGCCGTTTAACGTTTTACCGTCATGGGATTCTTCACTCCATTCGCAATCGGGGGCGCCACTGCTGCTAGGCGTTGGCGTCCCTAATACCAGATTCCAATCCGTACAACCTGTCGAAAAACCACTTGAAAATTCTAGGATCATTTCTGCGCGGTAGGTCAACTGCGCTGGAAACCCGCGCCATTTCTGCTTCAGCACCGTGCGCGCGGAGATCGGACGATTGCGAGCAGGAATCTTCGCGTTTTCTTTCGATAAATCAATGCCGCCGCCCCTGGCAGGCAGGCGTTTGGCTTTGGTTTCGCCCGATGAGGGCGGAGAGGTCGCTTCTCTGGACTCAGTGCTTCTTTCTGAAATCAGCGGTTTTGATTTTTCTGCCCCACCTTTTGGCTCAGTCTTGCAAACATCATCGATGAACCGACCCCCAGAAAAAATATCGCCGATTTTTGACCCTTCGGCGGAAAGGCTCATGATCCGAATATATCCGGAGTTTCCAGGACATCCATACAAGACTGCGTAGCCGGGTTTTCCGTTTAGCCGGGTTTTTCGTGTTACCGTAAATGCACCATCTTTGCCTTCTGGCTTCACACCTTTCGAAGAAACAAACTCTGCTCCCTGCGGAACTTGCCTTTCAAGGCTCTCCAGCAAAGATGCTATAGAAGCACCGTCGAGCGGCTCCCAATCACCGACAATAATCTCGGCTGTCCCCTTCGTCAAAGTTCTGCCTTTTGGGGTACTGGTATCAGTCCACCCCGACGGCGCATGTGTTTGATCTGCCGACGCAGGCAACGAAGACAACATTGCCAATAGAATGAACGTGCTTATTGCCTTGGTGCCCATAAAATGGCCTTTTCTTTCTCGTTAACACGATCACACATCTCGCGTGAATTGAAGTTGAATGGTCTTCTGCGACTGGTCGAGCGTCCTTCATAGGGCACTTTAAGGCGCATACCGAATGTCTGCTTCGACGCCAGGAGTAGACTTAAGGCTTATCCCCAAAGTTCTGTCGTCGGTGGAGAGACAGTTCCATCATGATACTTCAATCGATGCGGCACATCCTTCTCCAGCCAGAGCGGGCCGTCTAGGTCGATCATGTCTGCCACTTGCCCGAGTAAAAGAGCTGGCGCCATGCTGAGCGATCCGGCGACCATACAGCCAACCATTGTGCCAAGGCCGCAGCGTTTCGCCTCTTCCATCATCGCGAGCGCTTCGGTCAGCCCGCCGGCTTTATCCAGCTTGATGTTTACCGCATCATACTTCTTTGCCAGCAATTGAATGTCGCTTCTTGTATGAACGCTTTCATCGGCGCAAATCGCGACATGGCCTGGGCGGCGGAGCAGGGCGTCATCCTGGCCCGCCGGGAAGGGCTGCTCGATCAGGACGACTCCAAGCTCAGCAGCCTTGGCCGATATTTGCGGAAATGTGTCCGGGTCGAGGCCTTCATTGCCGTCCAGGATCAGTTTGGCATCTGGCCTGGCTTTGCGCACAGCCTCAACGCGGGTAAGGTCTGTGGGGCCGCCGAGTTTGAGTTTGAGGATTTTCGCAGAGGTTGCTTTGGCGGCGGCGGCCATACCGTCCGCGTCGTCCAGGCTGATCGTCATGGTCGTGGGCAGCGGCTGTGGTTCGGGCAATCCGGCGAGGTCCCAGACAGGTTTGCCGGCTTGTTTCGCCTCAAGGTCCCACATTGCGCAATCCACCGCGCAACGGGCGGCCCCTGCGGGCAGACGTTGCTGTAAATCTTTGCGCGACAACCCCGATTCAATGGTCTTTTCTATGCCAGCGAGCTGCGCCACGACACTGACCCGGCTTTCCTTATAGCGGGCATATGGCACGCACTCACCGCGCCCTGTATACGTCCCATCGCTTAATTCGACGATCACAGTTTCAGCGGTCGTTTTTGAGCCGCGAGAGATGGCGAAAGCCGTCTTTAGCGGAGAAGAAACAGGGGTGATTTTGATCTGAAGCATGGATGAAGTCTTTGTCCGATGCATGAAATTTGCAAGACTGATTGGTGAGCGTCTTAAACGCTGCTGGGTTAAGGTAAATAGTGGTAAACCAGAGTCCCTTTCCAAATCCCCCTGAATTTGAGTTGATCGCAGGGGATCGCCCGCACATGAAGCTGCGTGGCGACTGGACAATTGCGCGGCTTGGAGAGGTCGAGACCGCTCTGCATGAATTGGACAATAGCGTTGATATCGCGACGCTTGATCTTGAGGATTTAACCGCGCTCGATACGGCTGGCGCTTACGTCATTGATCGGACTTTACGCAGCTTTGGCCTTGAGGCGTCTGATCTTGTTCACGCCACTCCCGAAACCCTGTCACTTGTCTCACAAGCGCGAACACTGGTGACACAGGAAGAGCATGCGCCCGCGATTATTGAGCCGGGACATGGATTTGTAGATTTGTTGGAACGCACAGGGCGCGGCGCAGAGCATATGTGGGACGAGGCGCTGGAGACGCTGTCTTTCCTTGGCGCAACTTTAGTTTCAATCGCATCGGTCTTCTGGCGCCCGACGAAAATGCGCTGGACAGCTTTGGTTTCAGTGATGGAAGAGGCGGGGCTGGATGCGGTTCCAATCGTCGCTTTCCTGAGCTTCTTTGTCGGCATGGTGGTCGCTTTTATCGGTGCGACAACACTGTCTGAGTTTGGCGCGACTATTTTTGTGGTTGAACTGGTCGGCTTTGGTGTCTTGCGAGAGCTTGGCGGCGTTTTGGTCGCGATCATTATCGCGGGCCGCACCAATTCCGCCTTTACTGCGCAAATCGGCGCTATGAAAATGCGTCAGGAGGTTGATGCGATGCAGACGCTAGGTCTTGACCCCATGCATGTCATCGTGGCGCCGCGCGTATTGGCCATGACCATTATGGTCCCGGTGCTAACCTTTATCGGTATGCTAACTGCAATTGCGGGCGGCATGATGGTGAGTTGGCTGACTTTGGACATCAATCCGACCGTCTTCTTCAACCGGATGCAGGATTTCGTGCCCATGTCACAGTTCTGGATCGGGATGTCGAAAGCCCCCGTGTTTGGCCTCGTGATTGCCCTGATCGGGTGTCGTCAGGGTCTTGAAGTTGGCGGCAGTGTTCAGTCGCTCGGTCAGCATACAACCAAGTCTGTGGTGCAGGCGCTGTTCTCAATCATCGTCATCGATGCGCTGTTTGCGATCTTCTATATGGAGATGGGCCTGTGAGTGAGTTTGCAATCCGGGTGCGCGGCCTCAAAACCGCCTATGGCACGCATGTCGTCCATGAGGACCTCGATCTTGATGTTCGCAGGGGCGAAGTGCTCGGCGTGATAGGACCGTCTGGCACCGGGAAATCGGTTTTGCTGCGTGCGATTGTCGGTCTTAAACGCCCCGCAGCTGGCGAAGTGAAAGTCTTCGGTCAGGATGTGATCCATCTTCAGGATGAAGACCAAACGGCGCTTCAAAGCCTTTGGGGCATTATGTTTCAGGACGGCGCCCTGTTCTCGAACCTGACGGTTCGCGAAAACGTCATGGTGCCGATGAAAGAGCATGCCGATCTGCCGCTCTCTCTGATGAAGGAATTAGCCGAACAGAAAATCCGCATGTCCGGGCTCGAAACCTGGACTGGGCGGCAGTATCCGTCTGATTTGTCTGGCGGGATGCGCAAGCGGGCGGCCTTGGCCCGCGCGATGGCGCTTGATCCGCCGCTCTTGTTTCTAGACGAGCCGACGGCTGGACTAGACCCGATAACCGCGACCGGATTTGACCAATTGGTACGCGATCTCCAAAAGTCCCTTGGATTGACGGTGTTTCTGGTCACGCATGACGTGGACACTTTATCAGTCACATGTGACCGGATCGCCGTGCTGGGTGAAAAACGTGTGCTGGCGGTCGGCACGATGGATGAATTAAGACGGGAACCTCATCCCTGGATACAGGAATATTTTGGGGGTCCTCGCGGACGCGGCGCAATCATGGGAGCCGGATAATGGAAACAAGAGCAAACTACGCCCTGATCGGGGCTTTTGTCCTGATGGCCGCAGCCGCCGTGATTGGTTTTGCGCTCTGGCTCGGCTCATCACAGTTCAACCGGGACTTTGCCCAATACGACATTGTCTTTCCTGGGCCTGTCGTGCTGGAAGAAGGCTCATCCGTTCGCTATATCGGTATCAAGGTCGGTGAGGTTGAAAGCGTCGGCATTGACCGCCGGGACGCTTCAATGGTCCGTGCACGGATTAGGGTCGATAGAACGACACCAGTCAAAGAAGATTCTACCGCGATTATCGACTTTGCCGGGATTACAGGCGTGACCTTCATTCAGATCAATGCAGGCTCAGTTACAGCTGGCCCCCTGACACGTAAATCGGATCAGGAAGTTCCTGTCATTGCTGCTGGGCCGACGCCATTAGCGGCGATCTTTGATGGCGGCGCTGAAATCGTCGGCCAAGCCGGAAATGCGGTTGAACAGTTCAACACGATCCTGACCGATGAGAACATTGCGACCTTCTCTGAAACCCTCAGCAATGTTCGCGATATTACGTCTGAGCTGGCGGCAAATGATGAGACCCTATTGGGCCAGGCTAATGCCACACTGGCTTCTCTTGAGCGGGCTGGTGACAATCTCAGCAAAGCCTCACGCGATATTACAGGTGTTGCAGGCTCGGTTGAGACCGAATTGGCGACTTTGAATGCCGAACTTAAAGTTCTCGTCGCAGAGCTTGGCAAAGCGACAGGCGATGCGAGTGCAACACTGGTTGAAAGCCGTAAGGCCATCGAAGCCGCAACCAGTCTGGTTGAAGGCGGCGCGACGGACACGCTCAATCAAACGGGTATGGCGGCGCAAGAGCTTCGCATTCTGATCGGGCGGCTTGACCGTCTGACCCGAGAGCTAGAACAAAACCCCCAAGGCTTGGTGGTCGGAAAGCCGCTGCCTTATGAGGAGAGACGCTAGTCATGAAACATATGTTTGGAAAACTCGCGCTTGTTACCCTGATCGGGCTTTCAACGGCATGCGTTTCGGTTCTGCCTGAACCGGATGTCTCGGATGCGCTTTACCGGATTGAGGGACAACGCTCGGTCAAGGCTTTACCGTTCAATATCACGATCCGCGAGCCGGAAGCGCCGCGTCTGGTGGCGGGGCAGGCAATGGTCAGCGAAGGCAATGATGGCGGTTTGCGGCTGGTGCCCGGCGTGGAATGGTCAGGCCCAGCGAGCCGGCAGATGCAGCTGGCTATCATTGATAGTTTTGACCCCGCAGCTGAGGGCGCTGCACTCTTACCTGAAATGGGTGTTCTGACCGATTATGAACTCGCCACCCATATTAGCACGCTACGCCTGATCCGTGATGAAGCGGTTTGCGAAATGACGGTAACCCTGCTTCGTAGCACAACGCGCAAACCGATTGAAATCGAACAAGTTTCTGCGCGGAAGATGGCGCTCGATGGTTCTGCCAGTGATGTTGCTGCTGCCATGCAAAGCGCCGCCAGTGATTGCGCTGCTGCGACTGCGGGCTTTGCGGCAAAGACACTTTCAGAGCTCGAAATAGACGCACGTTAAGCGGCGTTACTGGCGCTCGTTTCTTCGCTTTTCGGGACAGGCATAAAGATGCTGACCTGCGTTCCTCGGCCTTCTTGGCTGGCAATTACCAGGCGTCCGCCATGCATCTCTGCGAAGGATTTCGTCAGGGCAAGGCCGAGGCCCGTGCCTTCATAATTGCGGTCGCGTGTGTCGCTGACCTGTTCGAAAGGCTGGCCAATCCGGGGCAGGGCATCGGCAGGGATACCCACGCCATTGTCGCGCACCGCAATGCGGACCTCATCTTCTTTCTGATCAATCGTAACGCGGATTTCGCCTTCAATATCTGTGAACTTGATGGCATTGCTGACAAGGTTGAGGATCATCTGGCGCACCGCGCGGTGATCGGCTTCAAGGCGTGGCAAGTCCGGATTGGCGACGAGTTTAAGATCAATATCCTTCTCTTCGGCCTTACGACGGACCATGCGGATCGCTGCATCAACCGGGTCAACAATATCAATAGAGCGCAGATCGACCGTCATCTTCCCGGCTTCGATTTTGGCCATGTCGAGAATATCATTGATCATATCCAGCAAGTGCTGGCCTGAGGTCAGAATATCCTGCGCGTAGCCCTTATACTTTTCAGAACCGAGCGGACCATACATTTCCTCAATCAGGATTTCAGAGAAGCCATTGATCGCGTTGAGCGGTGTGCGCAATTCATGGCTCATATTCGCGAGGAATGTGCTTTTGCTATTGGCTGACTTTTCCGCGCGCAGCTTTTCTTCATGAAGTTTACGGGCAAGTTCAGCGGCATGACCTTCAGAGCGCTCAAGCTCAGCCACCAGCTTGCGCAATCGCCCTTGCTGCTTGGTCAGGGCAACCTCGTTTTTGACATCCGCACTTACGTCCATACCCATTGTGATCATGCCACCAGTATTGGTTGTGCGCTCAATCATTTTAAACCAGTGGCCGGGCCTAACTCTGATGATTTCGGCATTGTCTTCCTGTGTGCCAGGTCTGCGCTCAATGATATTGGCAGCTTGCGACAGCATCACTGTGTCATACCCCATGCCTGCTCGAACGGTGCTTTCCAGGTCGCAAACCCGGACAAACGCATGGTTCCAGTAGATCAGGCGCCTGCGACTATCCCATAGAGCGAAGGGACCAGAGAAACCTTCAAGCGCACTTTTAAGGCGGTTCTCGGCCTGTTTGGTTCGCGCAACAGCGGTCTTCATATCCGTAATATCGCGCAGGATACCGTTAATTTCACCATTCGTTTCGTCTTGCTTGGCGCGCATATCGAGCCAGGCTGTCTTATCCGAATTGGCGTAGGCTTGTGTAACGAAGCCGCGTTCGCTGAGGGTTGTCAGTGCCTGCTCAACGGCGCTGCGATGATCTTCATACACAAAGGCCAGAAAATCTGTGAGCGTGTAGGATCCTTCTGGCATCTCGCCGAGCAGATGCCCGGCTTCGGCGCTGATCCAGACCTGCTGTGTGCCGGCATCCCATGACCAGAAACCGGCTTTGGCCTCATGCAGGACCGTTTCAAGAATACGCCCGGCGCGTGTGGCTTGACCCTCAAAGGCTTCTGACTCCGACCCGCGCTGTTCAAGCAGCTTGAAAAGTCCAAGTATGGTGAGAACTGGCCCCAATAGGAGCAGGCCGTAAATGCCGAGGCCAATGGCGTCCTGACGTCCGAAAACAGGTCTGGCCGTTTCAACGCAAACTGACATGTTTCCGGCTGAAAGCGGCGAACAGGCCTGAATGGCATCAAGGGCAGTTTTCTGCGCTCCGTCTGTTCGCACCGGAACAATTGAAAAGCTGCGCGGCGGCTGCGCGTCTGGAAGCCAGCTCTTCGAAGGCACGATCCCAAACCGGGGTGTGCCCGGTTCAGGATCGAAAGCGACAATCAGGTCGCCGCCATCGGTCAAGCCAGCTGTTTCTCCGCTCGCCAGCAGCTTTGAGGCAAACTCACCCTCTGTTCGCAAAAGAGTGCCTTCATTTGCCGTAAGGGCATCTGTCAGACTGGTCACGCGCGTCAGATCGGCATGGGCGCTTGCGATTTGGCGCGGTGACCATCCGGCTTGATACCCAAGCCGTAAAACCTGTTCGACGCTGGCAATTTTACCGGAAACATATTCCGAGACTGCCAGCGCTTCGCGATGCGTCTCAACCTGTTTGGCAGAGGTCGACTTCTGACGATCATCAAAGGCTTTCAGCCCAAGCGCGAGGGCTTCGATGACAACAATCAGAAACAGAACTGTTGTCAGGCTCAGCCCACGCAAAGCTGGCCCTGACATAGCGCCATTGCTCTGACTGACTTTGTCCTGCCGTCTTGCCACTGCCCGCGCCTTTTCCGGTGGCACCCTTTATGGGCGCACTTGCTCTAACAGCAGCTTTCGAGCCTGAAGGTTCACGATTGGTTAACTTACGGAGCGATTCTGTTAATCTTTTCCGCGCGAGCTGTGATTAGGCGAGGGTTCTGGTGATGATGTCTGAAGCATTCTCAGAGAGCTTTTTCTGCTTCAGGCTCATCAGGGCTTTTTTCGCTTGAGCTTTGGCTTTCGGTTCCAGAGCTTTCCATTGCTCAAATGCTGTCAGCAATCTTGCTGCAAGCGCCGGGTTTCGCGTGTCGGCTTTGGCAATGAAGTTCGTTACCAGAGCATAGCCAGCCCCGTCGCGGGCATGAAACTCTGGCAGGTTCTGCATCGCAAAGACACCAATGACCGACCGCACCCGGTTTGGATTGCCAAGATCAAAGTCAGGGTGCTGGGTAAGTTTGATGATGTCTGCCGCGCTCCCAGTTGAAGCTTGAACCGCGAACCACTTGTCCATGACCAGTGGGTTGGTGCGCCATGTCTCTTCAAACCGCAACAGAGCGGCGTCTCTGCGCTCGCCTTTCAGTTCGCACAAAGTCCGCAGCGCCGTCAGGCTCTCCGTCATATTAGGCGCCGCTTCAAAAAGTTGCGTCACCAGCGTTTCAGTTTCAACTGTCCTTAGCGAACCGATCAGGCCAATCATGGCGCTGCGCAAGGCACGAATGCCTGATTGTTTTGCGTCAGGCTTGAACGGCGAGGGTGAGGGCTGCGCTAACAAGCGCTTTGCATCGGAGGCGAGAGCTTCCGCCAAGGCGGCCTTAAACGCGTCGCGCGCACTGTTCAGAGCTGCCGGATCAGCAGGTTTGCTCTTCTGGAACAGTTCGTTCACGCTTGGAATGCGCAATAGTAACGCCGCATAAGCCGGATCGTTTTCTGCTTGCGCCATGGCGGCTTCGGCGACGGCTTTGGCAAGCCCCTGATCAACCCGAGTGTCAGCTTTATTGGCGAGCTGTAGCAGGTGCGCGGTAATCAGCGTTTGCAGCATGTCCCAGGTATTAAATGGATCATCATCAATCTGCGCGAGGGCGAGACGCGTCTCATCAGCATAGTCCTGAACGAGGTAAATCGGCGCTGAGAACCCACGATTGAGTGACACGGTGGGCCGCTCTGTCTGATCGGTGACCGTCCAGATCACCTCCTCACCATCAACAACCAGTGTCAGCTCATCTATCTTCTCACCGGCTGGCGTGAAGGCTGCGGCGCAGATTGGCATCGGCAGCGGCTGAGGTTTGCTGTTTCCGGGCGTCTTTGGATTACTCTGCGCCAGAATAACCGTCAGGACGCCGCTGTCTTCGTCCCACGCTTCGGAAGCTGTTATGGTCGGCGTGCCGGGCTGGCTATACCAGCGGCGGAAGTCTGAGAGGTCCTCATCGCTTGCTTCTTCAAAGCACTTATAGAAAACTTCAATCGTGGTTGCTTCACCGTCATGGCGTTCAAAGTAGAGCTGCATACCTTCAGCGAATGCTTCTGCGCCGATCAGGGTTTTCAGCATGCGGATCAGCTCTGCGCCTTTCTCATACACCGTCGCGGTATAAAGATTGTCGATGCTGGCATAGCTATCGGGGCGCACAGGATGGGCCAATGGTCCGCCATCTTCGGCAAATTGGCGAGCGCGCAATTGGATCACGTCTTTAATGCGTTGAACCGGGCGTGAGCGCATATCAGCGCTAAATTCCTGATCGCGGAACACGGTCAGGCCTTCTTTCAAGCACAGCTGAAACCAATCGCGGCAGGTGATGCGATTGCCCGTCCAGTTGTGGAAATATTCGTGCCCGACAATGCTTTCAATAGCCTCGAAATCGCCATCTGTTGCTGTGGTCTCATCGGCCAGAACATAGGCTGAGTTAAAGACATTCAGGCCTTTGTTTTCCATCGCGCCAAAATTGAAATCGCGCACGGCAACGATGTTGAACACGCCAAGATCATATTCGCGTTTGAAGACATCCTCGTCCCATTTCATCGAGGCGATCAGGCTCTCCATCGCCCATACCGCGCGGTCCGCATCGCCTTTGTCGACATGCACAGCAAGCTCGACAAGCGCGCCTGACATGGTGGTGAACTTATCCCGGTAAACATCATAATCGCCGGCACAAAGCGCAAACAGATAAGACGGCTTCAGATGCGGATCATCCCAGACCGCGAAATGACGACCACTTTCCAAATCTCCCGCGTCACCCGGCGTGCCGTTCGATAGCAGGATCGGATAGGCGGTTTTATCGGCTTCAATCCGGACCTTGAATCGGCTCATCACATCCGGGCGGTCTGGCCAGTAAGTGATGCGGCGAAACCCGACGCTCTCGCACTGGGTGCAAAACCGATCACTGGAAATATACAGGCCTGAAAGCACTGTGTTGGCGGATGGGTCAATGGTTACGTCGATCGCGAGCGTAAATACCTCCGGCACATCTTTCAGCGTCAACGTCTCATCGGTTACCTCATAGGCTGTCTCAGCCAGAACCTCTCCATCGAGCTTGATCTGGTTCAGCGTCAGACCAATCCCATCAAGGACCAGATCGCCCTCTGAGAGGCGCTTGACTTGCATGACGGTTTGAACCCGCGTCGCAGAGGGGGCGAGGTCGAATGCCATCTCCACCTGCTCAATCGCAAACGGGTAGGGCGTATAATCGTCGAGCTTGATTTGTACCGGGGTATCGGTGCGCATAGGAGGACCTCATCTGCTTTTGGTCAGCAGATGTAGCCAAAGTCACCGGACTTGCAATAACGCTCGCCTATTCAGCTGCTTGTAGCTGTGTATCTTCGCCTGAAAGATCATGCACATGACGCAGGATCAGCCCGGCGCGCTTCACATGTGGCTTCAACTCATCCGAGATGCTGGCCGGGTCGTTCTGGAAGGTTTTGATCAACGCTTTACAGACCCGCAGCATGTCAGGCGCGTTCACAACGATCCGGGCCTGATACTCGATCCGTGAGGGGTCGCGATTATATTCAGCGCCCGGAACACGCCAGCCGCCCTTAAGGCTATCATCGGTCTGAACCACTGGATAAGAGCCGGGATGTGGGTGGTCGGCAGTGTCTTCTGCGTCCTGATAACGGTTCTTCTGGCGCTGAATGCTCCAGCGCTCGTGAAGAATGTCATCGAGCGAGCTTTCCTGCGACTGGCCACGCATGGTATCTTCAGAAACAAGCTCGGCGGCTTTGAAGTCCCGGCCCAAACCGCAATCATAGGTTACGCGCAAAGGCTCTTCGACGCCTTTGACCCAATGCGGAATAACTTTCTCCACCAGCGCATAGGTGCCGACAGGTTTGACGTACACACGCTGAGATTTGTGAAACAGGGCTTTAGCCATAGAAATTCGTCTCCGTTTGAGCTGTCTTCGCACATCAGTTTTGAAACAGGGTGAAGCAGGCCTGTTGAATTTGATGGATTCCGAAACGGAAAGCTTCCCTAGCGTGACGGGTTTCCGTGCGCGTCAAGTACGCTATCTTGGTTGACATAAAGAATGACAGGGAGGCCAACTGGGCCATGAATTTTGACTTCTCAGACGATCAAAAATTTCTCGGTAATGAGGCACGCAAGTTCCTCAGCGCTGAGTGCACGACGCAGCATGTGCGTGAGGTCCTGAACGACGATGATATGAGCCACCATGACGGGGTCTGGAAAAAGGTCGTCGAGATGGGTTGGCTTGGAGTGGCTATTCCAGAAGCGCATGGCGGCCTTGGGCTTGGATCGCTCGAGCTTTGTGTGCTGGCTGAGGAAATGGGCCGCGCGCTGGCGCCAGTGCCATTTGCCTCAACCGTTTATTTCTTCGCCGAAGGCTTGATGCTGGCTGGAAATGAGAGCCAGAAAAGCGCTGTTTTGCCCGGCGTTGCCAGCGGCGATGTGATCGGCTGCTACGCCGCCAGTGAAGGCCCCGGCCACCCTGATCCGGCTAAACTCTCAGTGAACTTTGACGGTAAGACCCTTAGCGGCACCAAGCTGCCCGTCACCGATGGCGATGTTGCGACCCATGCAATTGTACTTGCCAAAGAGGGTAGCGGCGCAAGCCTCGTCCTGGTTGATCTGAACGGCGCAGGTGTAACCCGCAAATCGGTCAAGACGCTTGAGCCGACCCGCAGCCATGCTGAGATTACATTCAATGGCGCTGAGGCGCAGCGCCTCGGCGATGCAGGTGCGGGCGCAGATATGCACGATGCGATCATGAATCGCGCCGCGGTCCTTCTGGCCTTCGAACAGCTTGGCGGGGCCACACGCTGCCTCGAAATGGCAACCGATTATGCAAAAGAGCGTTATGCGTTTGGCCGCCCGATTGGCGGCAATCAGGCGATCAAACACAAGCTCGCCGATATGTATGTGAAGAACGAAGTCGCTCGCTCCAACTGCTATTACGGCGCTTGGGCGCTTTCAACTGATGCGACGGAATTACCAGAAGCGGCTGCCGCTTCACGCCTCGCAGCGTCTGAAGCCTACTGGTACGCCTCCAAGGAAAACATTCAGACGCATGGCGGCATGGGATTCACTTGGGAAGTTGACTGCCACCTGTTTTATCGCCGCGCGAAATTGCTGGGCGTCCAAGCAGGCGCGCCGAAAGTCTGGAAAGAAAAGCTCGTCCGAGCACTTGAACTGAAGAACGCTGCCTAAGGGAGATTAGACATGGATTTCAATGATACAGTAGAAGAAGCCGAGTTCCGCACCGAAGCGCAGGCTTTCCTTGCCAAACACCTTGAGCCAAAGGGCAAGAAACCGATGCGCCAGCGTTTGTCTGGCGAAGAGTTTATGGCCAATGCGAAAAAGTGGCAGGCCACCAAAGCCAAGGAAGGCTATGCGAAAATCACTTGGCCAAAAGAGATGGGCGGGCGCGGCGGTACAGCCATGCAGCAAGTGATCTGGGGTCAGGAAGAAGGCAAGTTTGATGCGCCAACTGGCCCATTCACCATCGGCCTTGGTATGTGTATCCCAACTGTCATCGCGTTTGGCTCTGATGAGCATAAGAAGCGCTACGTTCAGAAAGCCCTGCTGGGTGAGGAAATCTGGTGTCAGCTTTTCTCTGAACCGTCCGCTGGTTCTGACGTTGCGGGCCTTAAAACGCGCGCTGTGAAAGATGGTGATGAGTGGGTGATCAATGGCCAGAAAGTCTGGACCTCAGGCGCACACTATTCTGATTATGGCATTTTGCTTGTCCGTACCGACCCGAAAGCCGCCAAGCATAAAGGCCTGACCATGTTCATCGTGGACATGAAGCAGGCGGGTGTTGAAGCCCGCCCGATCCACCAGGCCTCAGGTG
>CAZGVG010000004.1:5459-53373 GCA_964528975.1 uncultured Hyphomonas sp. | reverse complement strand
TTTCTTTTTGCGCAGGAAGTTCATTGACTTGCTCCTTTTTGGTTTCTGCAAGTCAATGGATATGAGAAACACGCCGGACGCTCTTGCCCGTGCATGCCAGAGTTTTGGCAGATCGCGCCAATAACCAGTTCTTAACTTGAGTTGACCCTCAGCCTGTAAGACCGAGGGGTCTGACCTACCCAGCGTTTGAAGGCTCTTGTGAACCCGCTCTGTTCGGAAAACCCGGTCAGAAAAGCAACTTCCGCAAGACTGTAGTCCGTCTTGCGGAGCAACCTCTGGGCAAGATCTTTGCGCGCCATATCCACAACACTCTGAAAGGAATGCCCGCCATCTGATAAACGCCTTTGCAAGGTCCGGCTACCAATCCCCAATTCTGATGCAATAAATGAAAGCGTGGGCACCCCTTCGCTCAGAACATTCGCCACCGCACGTCGAACGTTTTGCTCCAACCCATCATCGCTGGTGAGCAAAGCAAGCTCTTCCTCCAGATGACGATCAAAGAAACTGGCAATGGTTTCATCGCCAAGTCTATTCGGGGCATCAATGCTTGTCTCACTGACCAGAAGCGCATCGCGTCCAGATTCGAAATGGACCGGACAGGAAAAATGCTCTTCGTAAATCGATGTATCGCCGCGCGGTCCGTGCCTAAAGTAAACTGCCAGGGGCTTGAAGGGCGCGGAACTGACTTCTTTGCTTATGACATCAACCGCCGACATGCTGGCTTCGTTAGAGAGCAGCATACCAAGGCGCCCATCACCAGCTTTGTCGAGATTAAAGAACAAGCCATCATCGCCGTGTTGAAGCGTGTAAGTTTCAGCGCTACCCAACACATGGCCGTAGCGCTCAGACCTGACAAAAGAACCGCGCAGATTTGGGGCGGATTTCCAAGCTAAACCAAAAGCGCCATACTCATCGATCCGCATCGTCGCACCGATGCGAAGGGGTAATGAAGCGCCATCAGGATCACGAGCTGCGAGTGCAGCAAAAAAATCATAAAACTCGTTTGAAGACACCATCTTCTTGGGATCAATCGGGTCGTCAGGCTCTACACCCAAATCCGCCAATAAATCCCGGGTTACAACACCCGCGCTAACATGACTGAGGACCTTGTGGACATAAAGAGATGTGATCTGGCTCATAAGAGCAGTCATATACAAAACTTCGTTTTTGGGGAGGGTTCAGTCGCTATGTTCGGCACACGAGTTTGAGATGTGAGGCATCAGTTTTGAATATATATCGATGCAAGCCAGCTCGCCTACAATATACCCCCCTACAGGTTTAAGGGATTTCACCCCCCCATTTTCGAGCGGATAAGCCTATGCTGGAAATAAAAAAGGGAGGCCTTTGCAGGCCTCCCTAAATTTATGAGAACTTGAAAAAGTCCTTAGTACTGCCAGCGAACACCGACCTCAAACCGACGATCATTGAGGAAGCTTGAACGGCCATAACGTTGGCCAGCTGCATCAATCTGCTGGGTCGCTTTACTCTTCGTGTCCAGAAGGTTTGCAGCTTGGAAACGAAGCTGAAGCTGATCTGTAAAGTCATACTTCAATGACGCATCAAGGTAGCCACCCTCTTCCTGGAAGATCGGGTTACCTGTGATGAAGTCACGGTATGAGCTGACGTAATCAGAGCGCCAGTTATAAGCCAGACGCGCCTCAAGACGATCATCCTGATAAATACCCACAAGGTTACCTGTATGCTCAGATAGGCCTAGCAGACGGTCAATTCCATAACGGAATGTCGTATCAAAGTTATCTGCAACACCGTCACCGTTAGCATCCTGGAACTCAGGAAGCGGCGTCGATTTTGAGTCGATATAGGTATAGTTGGCTTGAATACCGAGGTTACCAAACAGACCAGGCAACTGGTCATAGAACTGGGTATAGGACAGTTCTAGTCCGGTAATCTCAGCATCATCCTGGTTGATCAGACCGTTGAAGTTGATCGGAACCTCATCGCCATCCAACGTAATGCTACCTAAGTTCTGCTCGCTATATATGATGATATTGCTCAGGTCTTTTTGGAAAACCGAAGCTGTGAAGTTTGAGTCATCACCGAAGTACCATTCGAACGAAAGATCGAAATTCGAAGCCTCAATTGGCTCCAGATTTGGATTACCACCATTCACGCCAACTTCCTGTAGCGTGACATCTTGAATGACCGGGTTGAGTGGATCGGTATTATCAACCTGGAAGAAAGCTGACCCGAAGGTCGCCTGGTCAGACCTTAGATCTGATATGTTTGGACGCGTGATCGCTTCACTATAGCCAAAGCGAATCAACATATCGTCATTCAGGTTCCACTTCACATTGAGTGAAGGTAGCACATAGTCGGACGTTGATTCTCTCGTGCCCGACGTTGTCGCTTGATCGAAGTACGCAGTTGCTTCCGGAAGAAACTCTCTCGCTGAATCAAGGACTGTTGGCGTCGTATCATCAGAGAACGCGACAAAATCCAACCCGCCTTCACTTGAAACAGTGGTACTCGTATAACGAAGACCAATATTACCATCGATAGACATGCCGTTCTCAAATTCGTTCCCGAAATCGAGGCGCGCATAGAGGTTTTCTGTCGTCTCCGTCACATCACCAACCGTACCGCGACCAGCATAGTCAACAACGCCGTTCTGACGAAGTGGGTTCCAGTCTGGGCCAAAACTACCATCAGTTGCCGTGATGTTTGGATCAGACCCAACAAGAGCTGCAAAGCGATCATAGTCATTCAAAATTTCCCGACTTGGGAAACGCACCACTGAATTGGTCCCACGCACAACACCGCCACGGAAGAAGTCAGAGAAATCTACTTCTTCGGAGATATCTTCAGAGACTTCTGAGTAAGGCAGATACCCACCGCCAGCCCACGGTGGCGCAACACCAGCCCAGTTCAAACCGGCACTGCGGTTAGTTTGCTCTCGCTCGGCAAAGCGCGCGCCAAACTTGACGCCATCAAACCAACCATCATTGGCAAATTCATACTCGACATCTGCGCGAACCGCGTAGAGATCACCATCATTTTCTTCAAACTGATCGGCTGCAAAGAGCAGGAATGTGCTGCTTGGATCAGACAGGCTGTTAGGTATCGGGCCTGTACCTGCGCGCAGGTTCGGATTGTTATCTGCTTGTGGCAGCAGCTCAACAACCGGATTGTCCAAGTCAGGATCAATGAAAAAGTCTGAGAAGAACCGTGTACCGATCCAAAGACGATCAAGTGATGATTCAGCTTCTGTCGCATGCGCGTCAAAGCTTACAAACCACTGATCCGCAGGACGCCATTTAACATTCAAGCTAATGTCCTGCGTCGTCGATTCAGTCACCTGATTAATACCCAGGTTTGTAAAGTTCGCACCTCGTGCTCCGGTCCAATCGCGAAGATTGTTCGAGATGATACCTGCTTCAAACAAGCCGCCAGATACAGGACGCGTTGCATCACACGCACCAGGACCACCCGCAGCACCATCATTACTACCGTTACAGATCGCGAGGCCATCAGATTGGAATGGAGTTGTCAGTAAAGGCCCAATAACATCAGTCGATGCCCAGCTCTCGCCGTCATGGAACCATTCCAGTGTTGTTTCGTCACTTTCCGTTTCGTTTTCAACCCGAACATACTTACCAGTGACTTCCAGGTCGCCTGATGGATTGCGCCATTGGCCAGCAATATAAATACTGTCACGCTGGCGGTCGAAATTTGTGTCACGCAGCTGGAAACCAGCCGGGACAGCGACACGATCAGCCGCAGTGGCTGTCGCAGGATCACGCTCACCACCAGCACCTGCAACGCCAACGTTTGGATTGGCAAGCGGCGCCAATTGACCCAACTGGAAGCCGTTTACGCGAGACTGCAATTGCGAAGTCGAAATTGATCCGAGAAGGCCAAATTCACCCATCTCAGTATCCCAGCGATTGCCGAGGATAAAGCTTGCGCCCGGGCTCCACTCTTCTGCAAGATCAGTGTAAGTCCCGTCTGCAATTACAACAGCTGTTAGGCCATCGCGGTCGAAGGGCTCAAGCGTACGCAGGTTAATCGTACCGCCGATGCCGCCTTCGATCAGTTCAGCAGATTGGTTCTTGTAGATATCAACGCCGCCGATCAGTTCTGGCGGGATGCTTGACCAATCCAGGGCGCGTCCACCGTTCGCAGAGAAGGCATCACGGCCATTAAACTCAGAGCGCACGAATTGCAGACCACGGATCAAGTTGCCTTGACCTTCAGGTGACGGGAAGTCGGCGTCACTGCCGCCGAGTGTAAATCTTTGCACGGTCACGCCAGGAACACGCGCCAGAGCTTCCGCGACAGACAGATCAGGAAGCGTCGAAACGTCTGATGCTGTAATAGAGTCTACAAATGTGTCTGACTCACGTTTGATATCGGCTGCATTTCTCAACGCGCCGCGGATACCCGACACAACAACCGTATCAAGAGTTGTCTCTTCATCCGTGTCTGTGCTGACATCAGTTGTTACGGCTTCTTCAGCGGCATCTTGTGCCAGAGCTGATGGAATTCCAAACGCCGCCACAAGGGCTGTTGTGCCCAGAAGTGCGAACTTGTTTGGTCCTCTTCGATTAATACCTGTCTTTGATTTCACGATTATTCCTCCCTAACGAATTTATCGCTTTTGATATTTCAACTTTCTAGTTGATGATTTTTTGAGTGCTACAAATTGCTCCGTAGCAATATTCAAGCCATTGTGCTCGTCTTTCATGTCTTGAGGACACGGAGCCGAGCTATGTTGGATATCTTACTTTTCCTCGCCTTTTATGTGCTTGGATTGACACTCTGCACCCAAACATCTCTTATTAAGTGATAGCGCTATCATTTATTTTTTGCGAAGAAAAGTAGGACATTACCGAGTTGGCCAAGATTTCGAGAATTTGTGTATTAGGAGGCGGCACCGCAGGCTGGATGACCGCGGCCGCGCTTTCCAATAAATTCAAGGACTTAGGCCTTGAAATTGAACTGATTGAATCCGATCAAATCGGCACTGTAGGCGTGGGTGAGGCAACTTTACCACACATTCGATTTTTTAATCAGGCGCTTGGAATAGATGAGAAGGATTTCATGCGGGCGACCCGAGCGACATTCAAACTGGGGATAGAGTTTTGCGACTGGGGAAAGCTCGGCGATAGCTATATTCACCCATTCGGCGATTACGGTATCCCCCTGAATGGAATAGATTTTCACCAACACTGGCTCAGATTGAAATCTCTGGGCGATGCCCCGCGACTGGATGAATACTCCTACCCCATTATCGCCGCAGAACAGGGGCGATTCCATTTGCCCGGCGAAGATACGAATATAATTGGATCAAATTTCGGCTACGCCTATCAATTTGATTCAAGCCAATATGCGGTTCTGCTTCGCAAGTATGCCGAATCAAAAGGGGTGCTGCGCACAGAAGGCAAAGTCATTGACGCCAACTTTGAGCCAGAGACTGGTAATATTGGCTCTGTTAAATTAGAGGATGGCCGTGAGGTTTCGGCTGACCTGTTCATAGATTGCTCTGGTTTCCGAGGGGTATTGATCGAACAAAAACTCGAAACTGGTTATGATGACTGGAGCCATTGGCTCCCATGCAACCGCGCTGTTGCTATCCCGTGTGAGGCGCAAGGCGAACTTCTTCCCTATACACGCGCGACAGCTCGCAAGGCGGGTTGGCAGTGGCGCATCCCGCTGCAACATCGCACCGGAAACGGACATGTCTATTGGAACGAGTTCATTTCAGATGATGAGGCAACTCATCAGCTCATGAGTACGCTGGAGGGTAAGCCCCTAGCAGACCCCAAACAGCTTTACTTTAAAACTGGGCGCCGACGTAAGTTCTGGAACAAGAATGTCGTATCGATTGGTTTGTCAGGTGGTTTTCTAGAGCCGCTCGAATCAACCTCGATTCACCTTATTCAAGAGGGTGTTACGGCCTTGATTGAGCTATTCCCTGATGCTGACTTGAGTGCGTTAAACGCAGAAGAGTATAATGAGAGAATGGGCTTGAACTTTGATCGGGTCAGGGACTTCCTATTGCTGCACTATATCGCGACACAGCGTGATGACAGCGAAATGTGGCGCTATTTCCAGATTATGCAGCTACCAGACAGCTTGCAGGATAAAATCGATGCCTGGCTGTCCCGCGGCTATCTGCTCAAATATGAGTTCGGGGTCTTCCTGCCGCCGAGTTGGATTGCCGTCATGCTTGGGCAAAACCTCACACCGAGAGCTTACAATCCACGCATAGATCGGCTCGATGAAAGTATCCTCAAATCTCAATTGGAGAAAGTGAGAACAGACACACATGCAGCGATAGAGGCAACCCCCACTCAAGCTTCGTTCTTGCAGCAATACGGTGCAGCCATTGCTAAAGACCAGATCCTGACCTCAAGTAGACCAATAAGCTAGGGCCGGGATTAGATGAGTGTGCACGAACATTTGCGACGGGTGATCATCCATGGAGACGGTTTTGCCGGCAACATGGTTGCAGCGCATTTAGAAGCGACCCTCGAAAAGACTGTCGAGATTATCCAGATCGCAGATAGTGCAGACACGCACACTGATACTCTTTACGGCACCGTCAGTGCGCCCAGCGCTTATGATTTCTTTCTTACCGCAGGACTTGATGAACCAAACTTGGTTGCAAGCAGTGAAGCGGCCTTTTCGTTTGGAACTTACTATCAGAACTGGCCCAGCCAAACCCAAGCCTGGATGCAAAGCTTCCATCTCCCCATGCCGGTTATGAACAGTGTCCCCTTTCATCACTATCTGACCTACAGGAACAAACCTCTTGAACCATACTTGGTCTCAGCCCAAGCGGCTTTTAAAGGCGTCTTTGCACATCCTCCAAGCGCATCAAATATGCCGCTCTCAAGAGCTGAGTATGGGTATCACTTTTCAGTCGCAGGCGTGTCGAAACTTCTTGAGACGATGCTTCATAAAACGCGCGTTACGAAGTTGCAGGGTAGCGTTGCCAATGCTGAATGTCAGAACGGCAAGATCACGGCCCTACAGCTGGCCTCTGGTCAGGTCCTCAAAGCCGACCTTTACATTGATTGCAGCGGTGCGGAGCGCAGGCTCATTTCGGCTTTAGGCGGGGCATTTAAGAACGGACGCGAGATTGGAGCGTATCTCAGCTCCGTCAAATGCGAGCGCCTCGGGCCGCCTTTCAGGTCGCTGACTGCCAAAGCGTTTGGCTGGATATCTGAAACGCCCTTACAACGCAGTACCGAACGACTGACAGTCTTTGATCCGGATATGCAAGATATGGCCGCTGAGGCGCATCAAGTCGCACCTGAAAGACACTGTATAGCCAGCATCGGGCATCTCGATCAGCCATGGATTGGCAACTGTGTTTCGCTGGGCCATGCCGCGTGGGTCTTTGATCCGCTGACCCCTGCCCCAATTGCGATGTTGCAACGAGACATTGAACGGCTTGTCGAACTCCTCCCCGTTTCAAGAGATACAAGTATTGAGCAGCGCGAGTATAATCGACGTTTCCTGCAAGACTGTGAGCATGTTGATCTATTCCACGGCGCCCTTCTGGATGTAGAGACGCCGCCAGACACCCCATACTGGTCAAAGGCTGTCTTAAAAGATAAACCCGCAAAGCTTGCGCGCAAATTCTCGCAATTCAAACATCGCGGCCTTTTTGTGCCTTATGATCTGGACCTTTTTAATCAGGAAGACTGGTCAATTCTCCACTATGGGATGGGCCGACGACCTGAAATGCATGATATACAAGTTGAAAAGCTAAGCCTCGAACAAATCGATCAGCAACTCTCAAACCTTGAGCACGCCGTGCAGACAATGGTGTCAAAAATGCCGCCTCACCATATTTATATGACAAACCTGAAGCGCTACCTTGAGAAACAGAAGTATGGATAAACCTGCAGCAAATGCCGTAAGAGAGATCACGATCGTGGGCGGAGGCTCCGCGGGCTGGATGACGGCTGCAGCTTTGTCGAGCCTGCTGAGCCCCAAGTCCATCCAGATTACGCTCATCGAATCAGAAGAGATCGGAACCGTCGGTGTTGGCGAAGCAACGATACCTGATATTATCAATTTCAACGCCCTACTCGGTATAAGCGAGCAAGACTTCCTCAAAGCAACGAACGGCACGTTCAAACTTGGAATCGAGTTCATCAATTGGGGTAAAAAAGGCGAGTCTTATTTCCACCCGTTCGGCACACATGGTGTCGATATGCAGGGCATTGACTTCCACCAGTTCTGGCTCAGCCTGAAAGAGAAAGGCGATAGCACCCTGCTGCAAGACTACAGCATGTGCTCGGTTGCCGCCAAGCAGGACAAGTTCTTGCTACCTGACCAGAACCCGCGCTCGGTCTTATCTCAACTGCGCTATGCCTACCATTTCGACGCCACAGGATACGCACGCTTCCTACGCCAATATGCTGAGGCGCGCGGCGTCCGCCGCATTGAAGGCAAGGTGCAGGATGTCGCGCAGCACCCCGAAAACGGCTTCATCAAAAGCGTGACCCTAGAAAGCGGTCAAACCGTTAGTGGCGACATGTTCTTTGATTGTACGGGGTTCCGGGCTCTCTTGTTTGAGAAAACGCTTGGCGTTGGGTTTAAGGATTGGAGCCATTGGCTGCCCTGTAATACAGCTCAAGCGGTGGCCTGCGAGCGCATAGGGGCTTTGCTTCCTTATACTAAATCAACTGCGAAAAGCGCTGGCTGGCAATGGCGTATCCCGACCCAGCATCGAACCGGTAATGGTCACCTCTATTGTAATGAATTCATAAGTGATGATGAAGCCATCTCTAGTCTCTTGGAGGATCTGGATGGCAAAGCTATGGGCGATCCTCGTCAGATCAGGTTCAAAACCGGTTGCCGTGAAAAGTTTTGGGAAAAGAACTGTATCGCAATCGGTCTGTCGGGCGGCTTCCTTGAACCGTTGGAATCAACGTCGCTCTATCTGATCCAAGAGGGCATCAGTAAATTCATTACCCTCTTCCCATCTGCCGATATGCCAGATGTCGTGAGCCGCGAATATAACCGCCAGATACAACAAAAGTTTGATCAGGTTCGTGATTTCATCATCCTGCATTATAAAGCTACTGAGCGCGATGACAGCCCGTTCTGGGACTATTGCCGTAACATGAGCATTCCGGACAGCCTACAATGGAAAATCGACCTCTTCAAAGAAGCTGGCCGTGCTTTCCGTTATGAGGATGAGCTGTTTTCAAGTACAAGCTGGATTGCTGTCTTTGTCGGTCAGAATATCCTGCCTCGCTCAATAGACCCCATTGTTGAGACGCTGCCTCCAGCCGAAATTTCCAGAAGCCTTAATTCAATGCAAACTGCCATGACGCAAGCTGCCGCCAAGATGCCCACACATGAGGCTTTCATTCAAAAGTACGCCCCCGCAGTCTAAGCATCTAGCCCTCAACCTATGACAGAGTTTCCATGCAAGATTTAAGAGTAAAGAAGATCGTTATTGTCGGCGGCGGAACCGCAGGCTGGATGGTGGCCTCGGGGCTTTCGCGTTTAATCAGCGACAAATCTATTCGGATCGAATTGGTTGAGTCCGAAGCGATCGGAACAGTTGGTGTCGGGGAGGCGACGATCCCCCACATCATCTACTATAATCAACTGCTCGGCCTGCAGGAAAATGAATTCGTTCGTAAAACCAATGCTACCTTCAAACTTGGTATTGAGTTCGTAAATTGGGGACAGGTCGGTGATCGATACTTCCACTCTTTTGGACCGTACGGCGTGAACATGGAAGGTATGCACTTCCATCATTTTTGGTTGCGCCATAACCAGCAAGCAGACGCGCCAGATGTGGATGACTACAATCTACAGGTGCTCGCCGCCCGCGCTGGCAAATTCCAAAGACCGGACAGAACAAAGCAAGGGTCGCCTTTAAGTTCAATTGAGTATGCGTTTCAATTTGACGCCAGCCTGTACGCGAAATTCATGCGGGACTTTGCAGAAACTCGGGGGGTTATCCGCACCGAAGGGAAAGTCGTTAAGGTCAATCAACGCGCTGAAGATGGCTTTATCGAAAGTCTCCAACTGGAAAATGGCGAAACAGTTGAAGGCGAACTTTTCATAGACTGCTCAGGCTTCAAAGGTTTGCTCATCGAACAAGCTCTGGAAACAGGATATGAGGATTGGTCAGGCTATTTACCTTGTGATCGAGCTGTTGCGAGAGCTTGTGAAAAAATAGGACCACCAGAGCCCTTCACGCGCGCAACAGCGAAGACTGCCGGGTGGCAATGGCGCATCCCATTGCAGTCGAGGACCGGAAACGGTCATGTTTATTGTAGTGAATTCATGAGCGATGACGAAGCCCTCGCCAGCTTGAACGCGGACCTTGATGCAAAGCCAATTTCAGAGCCAAACTTCCTCCGCTTCAAAACCGGAATTCGTAAAAAGCCCTGGAATAAGAATGTCGTCTCATTGGGGCTCGCGGCGGGGTTCCTGGAACCTCTGGAATCAACGTCCATTCATCTTATCCAGACAGCTGTTGCCCGGCTCATGACGAACTTTCCAGACAAGAGCTTCAATCAACCAGACATAGATTATTTTAACCGCCGAACACATGTGGAGTACGAGCAAGTTCGCGACTTTCTCATTCTCCATTATTACGTCACACAGCGCGATGACAGCCCATTCTGGAACTATTGTCGGAACATGGATATCCCGCAGAGTCTCAAGGACAGAATCGAAATCTACAAAGAAAACGCCCGCCTCTATCGCCATGACAGCGAGCTCTTTAGCGAGACCAGTTGGTTTGCGGTTATGAATGGCCAAAACCTGCATCCCAAGAGATACCATCCGATGGCAGACCATCTGCCTCAGGAAGAGTTGAATGCCCGCATGAAAGAGATCCGTAGAGCGACGCTAAAATGCGAAGAAGTTATGCCAACTCACCAGAGTTTTATCGAATCCAATTGCCAAGCGCCTCAAAAGTTGATATTGTAAAACGATAAATAGAAATCACGACTTTCGATAAATCCATCGAAATTCAGCATCTGAGGAAACAAAACTATGAGCATGAGAACCATACTTTCCGCAGTACTTGTTGGCGCATTTGCCATGGCCAGCCCGGGCGCGCTCGCGCAGGATGAGCAAGACACAGCTGATGACGAACAGATCCTCGATACGGTTGTCGTAACGGGCAGTCAGAACGATAATGCTATGGCCGCCTTTCGAGCTGGCGACTTCAAGACAGCCGAAGTCGAATTTCTTGATAATGCAACTTGCGCCTTGAGGCGTGAACGCAATCGCCTCGCCGGTATTGAGAGCATTCAAACAAGTCAGACGCGCGCCGATATCGCCGGCTCCGCCGCTTCTAGTGCGGTGTCAACTGACGCGAATGGTGGGGTCAGCCTCGATGGGTCCAGCGCAGCGCAGAGCCTGAATTCCGTAAGCAACTCGAGCGCTTACAATGCCGAGACGCGCAAGGATCGTTCGTGTGAGAACAGAGCGTTCCAGATGTATATGGCTGGTTTGTCCCAAATTCAGCTGGGTAAGACCGATGAAGCTCTCACCAATTTTAAACGTTCGACCACACTGAGCAAAACACTCTATGATGCTCATTATAAGATTGGCCTGATCATGCTGCTTCAGGGCGATCAGAAAGAGGCCGAAAAACAGCTTACCAAGGTTGAAGGTATTCTCGCCCGTTGCCTGCGCTGTGATGCCCGCCAGGAAATCATTGACCGCAAGGAGCATCTTGCCAAAGCTCTGAGTGGTGAAGTCAGCCTTCAATAATAGGCGTTCGGCGCTTCTTTCAGCATAAATTAGCGCTGTAAATCATGCAGCTATGGCCAAATTCAAACAGTCGTGATAGCGCTAACATTTATGAGCGAGCTAATAAAAAATAGCATCAAGACGCACGGCTGGATAGATTCAGTCTTTGCGAAAATGGCCTATGTCGTTTGCTCTTGCGTCGTGTTGGTTTCATGCGGTGCCCCAACTCACACCCCAAGCCCAAACGGCGCTAAAGCCAGCCTCACTTCGCCGCCGGTAGCTGTCTTTGACTGGTTTGAATACACGGGCAGTGATCCTGTCTTCAATACTAACCTCAAAGCCGATGAGTTTTTGAACCCGGTCTTAGCTGGATTTTACCCCGACCCATCGGTTGTGCGGGTAGAGAATGACTATTACCTCACCAACTCTACATTCGGCTTCTACCCGGGGCTTCCTATTTTCCATAGTCAGGATCTCGTGAACTGGACACAGATTGGTAATGCAATCGACCGTCCAGGTATGGTGGATTTTTCCGGAATTCACCTCGGTTGGAACGGCCTTTATGCGCCAACTATCGATTTTCATGAGGGGGTTTTTTACCTCATCAACACATGCATCGCCTGCGGTGGAGACTTCATCCTGACGGCGAAAGACCCAGCAGGGCCATGGTCGGACCCAGTCTGGATTGGGGATTTGTCGGATACACGCGGCATCGACCCACAAATGTTTTGGGAAGATAACCGTCTTTACATTCTGAACCACGAGAACCCTGCTGGCGAGATGCTGTATGAAGGACATCGCGCGATCTGGATCAGAGAAGTTGATCCACAAACCTATGCGATCATCGGTGAGAAAAAGATGATCATCGATGGCGGCGTCAATCACCTCATCGATAAACCCGTCTATGTCGAAGGCCCTCATCTTTATAAGGTTGGCGACTATTATTATCTGTCGGCCCCAGAAGGCGGCACAGGATTGCTTCACCGTCAGACGGCATGGCGATCGGCAGATATTTGGGGACCTTATGAGCCTTACGAGGATAACCCGATCCTGACCCAAATTGGTCTTCCTGAAAACAGACCTAACCCCATCACATCCACGGGTCATGCAGACATGGTCGAGACCCAAAACGGGGAGTGGTGGGCGGTATTTCTAGGAACGCGCACCTATCAAGACTTTCATTTTTCGACGGGCCGCGAAACCTTCCTATTGCCCGTCACTTGGACTGAAGATGGCTGGCCAGATATTCTACCGAAAGGAACCGCTGTCCCATATGTTCTGAAACGTCCAGACTTGCCGCAGACTGCCTTACCCAAGCGGCCCATCACGGGTAATTTCACGATCCGGTCAAACTTCGACGAAGAGCTTACCAATGATTGGAGCTTTGTGCGAATTCCTGATGAAACCTGGTGGCAGGCTGATAATGGCGCACTTGCCATTACGGCGCGCGAAGATCGCATTGGCGATAGTGGACAGCCCGCAATCATTGCGAGGCGACTGCAGCATATGAATGCTGAAGCAACGACAAAGCTCGTATTCGACGCCAACCACCTTGGGGACGAAGCTGGATTAATCGTACTCCAGAACGATGACTTCTACTATGCCTTCGGGATTGGGGCCGATGCGAGTTCGAGCCCTGTAATACGCTTGCGGCAACGCGGCGGAAGTGGGGACTATGTAGGCGGGGAAACTTTGAAAGAAGCAGGGATAAGCCTCAATCCGGGGGATCCAGTCTATTTGCGGGCGAGCATTGCTGGCCCCGAACTCGACTTTTCTTACTCACTCGATGGTGAATCCTATTTGCCATTTGTAACAGGCGCAGACGGGAAGATGCTTGGCTCACCCGTTGCAGGCGGTTTCACAGGCGCGTTTCTGGGTATGTATGCGGAGACAGGCGAGGTTCGCGAGATCAAGACGATTTCCGCTAGCGATCTGGCAGAGGGCGTTATCGCTCCCTCAACCCCCTTCACCTCAGCAACCGGTGTTGGCGGGAAATATAGTCTAGTTGGCAGTCCGGGCTTACAGGTTGCAGAGGAAGCCCTACGAGTAGAGGTTGAGAGAAAACAAGTGAGCCCTTGGGACGCGAGCGTCAGTGGCGGCGTGTTACCGGGTGGTTTTGTTGAGGGCGACGAGCTCGAAATCAAACTCTGGGTTCGCGCAGAAAAAGGCCCCGGCAAGATCACGATTGGCTTGCATTCAAACGAAGCTACAAAGTCGAATGTCTTGAGCGAAACGCTGACAGTTAGCGAAACTTGGGCACAGTATTCGATCACCGGACCTGCAGAACTGACCTTGCCGCCAGGCACTAGCTCATTGACAGTCCAGGTCGGTCATGCGGCGCACATACTGCACTTCGGACCATTTGAGGTGACCAAAAGGAAGCCCTACAATCAAAATAAATAGTCTCAGCCATAATCAAAAAATCTAATTTCGGAGGAAAAAATGGCAAACTCAACACTTAGAAAAGCAGCTCTCGCAGCGATCTTGTCCTTACCACTGGTTAGTGGTTTGCCCAGCTTCGCTGACCCAAAATTTGAAATTGCACCCATCTCACAAGGCGCCCTGCCCGGCAGCCTCATTCATGACCCGATGAATATCCAATGGAAACCGGATGGCAGCAATTATAAAGCTGACGTCGTTGCCTCTGAAGGCGTTCCAGGCGGACAGGCCATCTCGATACGGGTCAAGAGAAAAGCGAAAAAGCCTTGGGACATGAACTTGCGCGCGCCGTTTCGCGATGACATCAAAAAGGGCGAGACGATTGAGGTCTATTTCTGGGCCCGGGCATCTAAGCTTCAGAAGGGCAAAGAGACAGGACGGATCAGCGCTGTGATTGGACGCAATGTCGAGCCTTACGACACAATCGCAGTCGACGATATTCTGCCTACTTCCGAATGGAAAATGTACAAGATTTCCGGCACCGCTGAGCGCGACTTTGGAAACGGAAAATCAGATATGGGCTTTAATCTTGGCGCAGCAAAACAGACCATCGAGTTTGGCCCGTTCTATGCTGTGACCCTAGGCCAAAACGCTGAGCCAACACCTCCTCAAGCTCAGTCTGCCGCCTCTGATACTGCCGCAGTCACCGAAACGGCTACAGGCGTCTTCGATTGGACGGACGGCGTTGAGAGCGCCGCTGTGCCTGGACAAACAGCTGATGTTTCCGGGCTTGCCGTCACGGTTGGGGCACAACCCACAAACAAATGGGACGCCGTCGCGGGTTCAAGTGCTGTGAATATGAGCGTTGCTCAAAACGATACCGTTTCGCTTAACTTCTGGGCACGAACCGTTTCTGGCCCAGGTCAAATCACAGCTATCGTCCAGCGCAACTCAGAACCGTATGACGCAGTCATTTCGCAAGACGTAACGACCTCAGCAGACTGGCAAGAATACACGATTTCAGGTGTTTCCGGCACGGATGTCATGAATGGCATGCTGGGCGTCGCCGTCCATGTCGGACAAGCCGCGCAATCGATTGAGCTTGGCAGCTTTGAACTGTCCAAATCAAATTGATGATTAGGGCATCGCTTAAACAGAAGAGAAGAGGCGAATAAAGTCGTGTTCTTAGGAATAGATATCGGAACATCAGGCGTGAAGGCCATCTTGATGGATGAGGTAGGGGATGTGGTTGCACAAGCCACTGAACCCTTATCCGTGTCGCGCCCTGAAGACTTATGGTCAGAGCAAAATCCAACCGACTGGTGGCAGGCTACAGAAGCTGCTGTGAAGGCTCTGCCTGCCCTGCCCCGGTCTGGTGTGCAAGCCATCGGTCTGTCCGGTCAGATGCATGGCGCGACGCTCTTGGATGAGGAGGACAAGCCTCTACGTTCAGCTATTCTTTGGAATGATGGCCGCAGTAAAGTCGCTTGCGAGCAGCTAGAATCCCGCGCCAAGGACTTGCACCAAGTCGCAGGCAACTTGGCAATGCCCGGCTTCACCGCGCCAAAACTGATCTGGGTCAAGGAACATGAGCCAGACATCTTCCGCAAAACAGCGAAAGTCCTCCTTCCCAAAGACTATGTCCGCCTTCTGATGACCGGGGACTATGCGAGCGACATGTCTGATGCGGCCGGCACCCTCTGGCTCGATGTTGCGCGTAGAGACTGGTCTGACGACATTCTTGCTGCTTGCGATATGACCCGGTCGCATATGCCAGACCTGTTTGAAGGGTCCGAAGTCACCGGCAGCCTCCGCTCTGAAATTGCTAAGTCTTGGGGCGTTCCAGAAGGCACACCTGTGGTTGGCGGCGGCGGCGACAATGCTGCTGGAGCGGTTGGCATGGGTGTTGTCAAACCCGGCGGCGCTTTCCTCTCACTTGGCACCTCTGGCGTTCTGTTTGTGGCGAACCAGACATTTGAGCCAAATGCAAAAAGCGGCGTTCATACATTCTGTCATGCGCTTCCTGGGCTCTGGCATCAGATGTCTGTCATGCTATCTGCTGCAAGCTGCCTCGACTGGGCCGCAAATCTCACCGCCGCCAGCGGCGCAGCGGAATTGGTAAGCGCGGCTGAAGCAAGCGACGGATTTACGGCAAAAAGCCCAGTCTTCCTGCCTTACCTGTCTGGGGAACGTACCCCGCACAATGACCCAAATGCCAAAGGCGTCCTATTTGGTTTGACGCATACCAGTGATCGCGCCGCAATCGGACAAGCGGTTTTGGAGGGCGTCGCCTTAGCCTTTGCGGATGGGCTTGAAGCACTCTCTTCGGTGACTGATATCCAGACGATCAATGTGATCGGAGGCGGTGCACGCTCTGCCTATTGGGGGCGCATTCTCGCCGCCGCACTGGCGCGACCACTCGTCTATCGGAAATATGCAGAGGTCGGCCCAGCGCTCGGCGCATCGCGATTGGCTCAAATGGCGGCGGAAGGTGGGTCTGAGGCTCAGTTCGCCCCTCCTCCCATCGATACGGTCGTTGAACCGATCGCTGAAGACGTCAGCCTTATGGCTGAAAAACTACCGCGCTTTCGGGCGCTTTATGAATCAACAAAAGACTTACTATAGAGGATGATGACCAATGTTCGATACAGCTGGTTTCTATGACGGTATTGGAAAAATCGCTTATGAAGGACCTGAGAGCGATAATCCTCTAGCCTACAGATATTATGATAAAGACAGGCTGGTCATGGGCAAAAGGATGGAAGATCATCTGCGCCCGTCGACCTGCTATTGGCACACATTTTGTTGGGATGGTTTCGACGTCTTTGGCGGCGGTACATTCAACCGCCCCTGGCATGCGCTTGAGGGCCAGGCGATGGCCGAAGCCAAGCTAGAGATTGCTTTTGAATTTTTCTCCCGCCTCGACTGGCCCTACTTTGCTTTTCACGACGTAGACGTGATGGCTCCGGCTGAAAACATGCGTGAGCATACAGAGAATTTTGCTCGCATTCTTGACCCTATTGAAGCGCAGATGGAGCGGACCGGCATGAAGCTACTCTGGGGAACGGCGAACGCCTTTTCTCATCCCCGCTACATGGCAGGCGCCGCGACAAACCCGAACCCGGAAGTCTTTGCGTGCGCTGCGATGCAAATCAAACAAGCCCTTGAGGCGACCCATCGCCTTGGCGGTGAGAACTACGTGCTTTGGGGCGGACGAGAAGGTTATGACACCCTGCTTAACACAGATCCAGGCCGTGAATTGGATCAGCTTGGTCGGATGCTGAGCCTTGCTGCTGAGCATAAGCACAAGATTGGCTTCAAAGGTCCGCTCTTGATCGAACCAAAGCCGCACGAGCCGACAAAGCACCAATATGACCGCGATACACAGACTGTGTATGGTTTCCTGGAACGCTATGACCTGCTTGACGATGTAAAGGTCAATATTGAGACTAATCACGCCACGATGGCTGGCAACCCGATGGATCACGAGATCGCCATGGCTTTTGCGCATGGGATCTTTGGATCAATTGATGCCAATCGCGGCGACCCTCAAAATGGCTGGGATACAGATCAGTTCTGGATGGACCCTTTGGACATCACGCGGTCTATGGTTCACATCCTGAAGCATGGTGGCTTCACAACTGGCGGCTTTAACTTTGACGCCAAGGTTCGCCGCCAAAGCATTGACGCAGCAGACCTGTTCCATGGCCATGTTGGCGGCATTGATGCACTTGCTCGCGGATTGCTCTCGGCAGAAGCGATCTTGAACGATGGTACATATGATCAGTTCCTGACAGATCGCTATTCAGACTGGAATGGCGAGCTTGGTCAGTGGATGCTCAAAGAAGCCTCACTGGAAGAGATCGCCGCACGCGTCGAAGCAGGCTCCATTGACCCAGCGCCTCGCTCAGGGCGTCAGGAAATGCTTGAGAACGTCTTCAATAGATTTGTGTAGGCTCTAAAATCCAAAACTTGGCACTTCACTTGATCAGATCGTTTTATGTCTGATCAAGCCTTGCCTTTTGGGGGTGCCGCTGACTCGCGAACGACCAATTCATAATCGAGGGTGCGTTCGGTTAAAAATGGGGAAATAGGCGAACCATGTCGCCCCAGAATCTCAATCGCGCTTCTTGCCATTTCGCGGATAGGTTGCCGGATCGTCGTAAGAGGCGGCCAGATTGATGAGGCATTTTGTGTATCATCAAAACCCACAATCGATATATCCTCTGGAACTCTCAAGCCAGCGCGATGAGCCGCCGCAATTGCGCCTGCCGCCATATCATCGTTACTTGCAAAGATAGCGCTAGGCGGGTTGTCCGACGACAGCATATTCGCGGCCTTCTGCATCCCGGACACATAGGTAAAGTCACCTCTCAAAACGATCTCTGGATCAACTGTTAATCCATGCGTCGAAAGCGCCTTCTCATACCCCTCATAGCGAAGTTCGCTCGAGCGGTGATCCGTAGGGCCTGTGATCAAGCTGATCCGCTTGTGTCCCAGCCCGATCAGATAGTCCGTCATATCATGAGCAGCGCTTTTATCGTCCATGCGGACACTTGGCCCAGTATAGGCATCAAGTTTTGGACTAACGCAGACAAAAGAAATGCCTGTACGCTCTAATGTATCGATCAGCTGCGGATCATCGGATAGCGGCGGGACGACAATCAAAGCTTGTATACTCGTGTCCAGAAATCTCTTTTCGATCTTCTCAAGGTCGACCATATTGTCATCGACAAATGGTTCCTCGACGATGAGATAATGTCCAAGCTCGCGGCAGGTATCAAGCGCCCCTAATAGAAACTCACTAAGATACCCATAACTTGGATTGCGATAGATCAACCCAATGAACAGACCAGATCGACCGGCGAGGTTCCTCGCCATAATATTAGGTCGATAGTTAAGCTCCCGGATTGCCGCTTGAACACGTTTACGGGTTGCTTCCTTAACCGCGCTTTGATCATTGAGCACACGCGACACAGTCATTTGAGACACTTCGGCGAGTGCGGCGACTTCTTTGATTGTTGCAGCCTGCTTTTTAATCATTTTTATCGGGCTCTATCCGGTCGCTTCCAGTCCTTCTATTTGGGTAAGCACCAAATATGCAAGGTCAATGTGGCCCTATTGGCCACTAAAATAGGTCTCTTTTCGCTTGAACATGGGGGTAAATCCACGTGCATCTTGCCCTATTCAGAGCAAGATGCACGCCAGTTTATCTACTCGCAATCAGCTGTCGCGTTCTCATCTTCGGCCAGACGAACATTAGATATCGCAACACTTTGGCCTGCTTCTCCGTCCAGGATCAGCGCTTTCAACAAAATACTCATATTGACGCCAGCATCCTCATAGCAGGACAGACTGTAGCGAACCTCGCTCCAATCAGAGGTCAGGACAGTTGGAATAGAGGCATCACAATTATCACCCTCGCATCCCATACCAACACCGATTTGTTCTGATCCTTCCAGCAAACGTGCGTCAAAGACCAGTTCCATGTCACTATTGGTTTCACGAGACATATCGACCGGGTAGTTCGATGCGATAACAAAGTCTTCTTCACCTGTTCTGAAATCGACCCGCAGCGAATCCTCTTGGGCCGCTTTGTCATACGCAGTGACGGACAAGCCTGCTGTTTCGACAGGCAATGTCGTTGCCGGTGAGCCATACTTGATGATGGCCCATGGCGCGCTGAGGTCGCCCTTGGAGAAGAACACACCTTTCCCCGCTGTGTTTTGGCCCACAAGACCGCTGTCTTCAGACAGAGCTTCTACAGTGCCATCATCGCCGTAAGATAGGCCGTATCCGAACGCGAAGAGCGGATCATACCCTTCCATCCCAACGTTCAGAACATTCTGATCGGCGCGCTTCGGCCAAGAGTAAGACAAGCGCCCGGTGAACTCAAAAGAGGGGTCCGTCCGGAACAGCATGTCAGCAATTCCACCGCCTTCACTGCCAGGCAGCCAGGCCGCTACGAAAGCATCTGACGCGTTAATTTCAGGGTTGGTCCACATCGGACGCCCTGAAAGGAAGACAGAAACTGTCTTGGCGCCTTTGGCTTGGTAAGCCGCTAGCTTTTCGGTATCAAAGCCGTTCGGAATGAAATCGACATTCGCAACATCCCCTTGGAATTCTGCATATGGGTCTTCACCATAAACGGCGATGACGATGTCCGCATCCACATCAGAATTCCCTTCAGGATCAAAGATCAACTGTCCACCACCTGAACTGATCGCTGCAGATAGGCCTGATAGAACCGTGCTGCCATTCGGGAACTCTTCGTTCGGATATCCGCCGCCCTGCCAGGATAGCGTCCATCCCCCAGCAACTTTAGTGATGCTGTTTGCACCGTCGCCAACAACCAAGATCCGGCTGGATGGGTCAAGCGGCAGCAAGCCATCATTGTTCTTGAGAAGCACCAGCGATTCGCGAACCGATTGACGCGCTAAAGCACGGTGCTCAGGAGAGGCCAGAACGCTCAGGTCCCCCGCCAGCGGGCGCTCACTTGGCTTAACTGGATTATCGAACAGACCAGCATTGATTTTGACACGCAGAATTCTGCGAACAGCATCATCAAGGCGCTCCATAGAGATACGCCCCGATTTTACGTGCTCGTGAGTCGATTCCCAAAGCCCTCTCCAGCTGTCGGGCGCCATAAACATATCGACGCCTGCATTAAACGATTCTGGGCAATCTGTTGCTGTACATCCCGGGATCAGGGCATGGCCATTCCAATCGCCAACTACGAAACCATTGAAGTTCATCTGGCCTTTCAGAACGTCTGTTAGCAGCTCTTTCTGGCCGTGCATCCGCTGACCATTCCAAGCCGAAAAGCTTGCCATTACGGTTTGAGCCTCGGCGCCAATTGCCGTAACGTATCCGGCGGCGTGCGTATCTCGAAGCTCAGCTTCACTGATCTGCGCATCACCTTGGTCAACACCATCCTTGGTCCCGCCATCACCAACAAAGTGTTTCGCACTTGTCAGGACACGTTCTTCGCCGAGGAAGTCATCGTCTCCGACACGGCCTTGCAGACCATAAACGATCCGCCCACCATAGGAGGCAACAATCTCTGGGCTTTCGGAGAAACCCTCATATGTGCGGCCCCAACGGTCATCCTGCGGTACAGCCAAGGTTGGCGCGAAAGTCCAGTCATGGCCGGACACTCTCAGCTCTTTCGCGGTGGCTTTATAAATTTCCTCGATCAAGTCGGGATTGTTCATGGCGCCGAGCGCAATATTGTGCGGGAAAACCGTCGCTCCGGTAAGGTTGGCATGTCCGTGGACCGCATCAATCCCCCAAATCATTGGGATGGCGATTTCCACGCCTTCAGGATCAACAGAAGCCATATAGTAAGCATCCGCCGCATCAAGCCAGGTTTGAGCATCCGCATAAGGTTCTGGTCCTGGCGCGGAATTACCGCCGCTCAAGACAGACCCAAGCCGATAAGACTTCACTTCTTCTGCCGTAACAGACCCACTGTCGGCCTGAATGACCTGTCCGACCTTTTGCTCAAGGGTCATCTTGGCCATGATCTCATCAATCTGAGCTTCAACAGCAGCGTCAAGCGGTGCTGTTTCGATAACCGGCCAATTTTCAGGATTGATCGTCGCCTCTTCTGTTTCACTCACAGGTGCAGCTTGAACGGTTTCCGGATCAGCCGCGGCGACGGCGTCTTCGCCTGTCGTCACTGAAGTACAAGCAGAGATCAGCATGATTGTGGCCAGCGCGAAACTTGAGGTCGCAGTTCGTAGAGTGATCTTCAATGGTTTTCTCCCGATAAGGTACTTTAAGCTTGAAGCCTGGTTATGCGTATCAGACCTGCCAAGCTTCTTATACCAATTCTTGTGAATACATTCGTAGTTGACTTCTTTTGATAACGCTAACATTCTCGGTGATACGGTTCAACACTGAATATTCGCATCGCACGTGAAATTAAAAGGCGGGCCTCATACAAAGCCTGATTTCTAATTTCAAGAACGGCGCGGATTATGCAGGAGATTGAGCGGCAATAAATATTATTCGGGAGGAATCACCTTGTCTGCAGTAACGGACTCACCAGACAAATTCGAAGGCGACTTCGGCTTTGTCCTGCTTATCAGTATTATCGCCACGATTGGCGGATTCTTGTTTGGTTTTGATAGTGGCGTCATTAACGGCACTGTCGAAGGCCTGCAGGTCGCCTTCAATTCCGAGAGTGTCGGTACAGGCTTTAATGTGGCTTCAATGCTACTCGGCTGCGCGATTGGCGCTGCTCTTGCCGGCACCTTGTCCGACCTTTTTGGCCGCCGCACAATGCTTATGGTTGCGGCCGTCTTCTTCATAATCTCCGCATGGGGATCTGGCATCGCTGGAAGCTCAACAGAGTTCGTGATTTATCGCGTGATTGGCGGGTTCGCTGTCGGCGCTGCAAGCGTTATGGCCCCAGCTTATATCTCGGAAATCGCCCCGGCGAAGTATAGAGGGCGCCTCTCATCGATCCAACAGGTCGCGATTATATCGGGTCTGTTCATCGCTTTTCTGAGCAATTATTTCATCGCAAAAATGGCAGGGTCTGCCCTCAATGAATGGATGTGGGGCTTTGAAGCCTGGCGCTGGATGTTCTGGATTGAGCTTATTCCAGCAACTATTTTTCTCGCTGCTCTGTTCTTAATCCCACAAAGCCCACGCTACCTCGTCGCACGCGGCTATACTGAGACAGCACGCGAAGTCCTGGTTAAGCTTGATGGCGAAAAGAATGCTCAGCAAAAAGTCGCTGACATTCAGACCTCACTCGCAACAGACCATAAACCAAGACTGGCCGATATCTTTGCCTCGGGCAGCGGACTGAAGCCTATCGTTTGGATCGGCATAGGCCTCGCGGTTTTCCAGCAATTGGTCGGCATCAATGTCGTTTTCTATTACGGCGCAGTTCTCTGGCAGGCTGTTGGCTTCTCTGAGGCTGACGCGCTCTTGATCAACGTTATTGGCGGCGCAGTCTCAATTCTAGCTGTGGTGATCGCCCTTGCTTTGATTGACCGCATTGGGCGCAAGCCGCTCCTACTCGTCGGCTCAATCGGTATGGCAGTCACGCTGGCGGCTTTGGTCTTCTGCTTCTCGCAGGCTCAAGTCGTCGATGGAAATGTCAGTCTTCCAGGCAATATTGGCCTGGTCGCGCTCTTGGCCGCAAATGCCTATGTGATGTTCTTTAACGCATCCTGGGGACCGGTCATGTGGGTCTCACTTGGGGAAATGTTCCCGAACCAGATCAGGGGCTCAGGACTTGCCGTGGCTGGGTTCTTCCAGTGGGTTGCGAACTTCCTGATCACCATCACTTTCCCAATCATGCTCGTGACAGCTGGGATCGGACTAACAGGCGCTTATGGCATGTATGCACTGTTTGCCTTCATCTCGATCTTCTTCGTCCTCTGGGCGGTGCGCGAAACGCGCGGCATGGAGCTAGAGCAGATGACGGACTAGGGTCGAGCGAAACTCTAAGTTAAAAAGGCCAGCATCCGTGCTGGCCTTTTTTAGTTCTCGCATCCTTTATTTTCTGGGTCAGATCGGTGCATCGCCCACTCGAGCGCATTCGTCAGTAATTTCTGATAAGTCGCATCATCATAGACATACTGCGTATGCCCGATAGCAGTGTAAACGGTTCGAGCTTCGTCGGCACAATGGGTCCAGACAATTGGGTGATCCTCTAGCGCCGCCCCCATGCGTAAATCCTCAGGCCAGTCTTTAACGACTGTATTCATAGGTGAGTATGACGCTTCATCCAGACCAACAATCGGGGTCATATCAAACACTTGAGGCACGCTTGCGAAGCTGTACCACTCATCCTGCATCGTCCATTCAGATGGCAATCCAGCCATCACCGGATGGTCTTTGGCGAGACCAACCACCCGCGCTTCTTGAAACTGAGGCCCCATTGTATGACCAATAAATTTCGGGCCAACCAGATCCTGTTGATACCAGGTCCAGCTCGCTTGCGAGCCATCACCCGCTCCATGCAATCCGATCCAGCCGCCGCCTTTTGCTAACCATGTTTCGAAGGCTGTCTCCTGCTGTGTATTCAAGACATCTCCGGTAACATTATTGAAGATAACAACATCAAAGCGCGCTAAGTCTTCTGCATTAAAAATCGCAGCATTCTCGGTTGCGTAAAAGCCATAGCTTTTTGCTTCAGCTAAGCTTGAAAAGAAGCGATCAGCTCCGGCAATCCCTTCCTTATGGCGCCAACCAGATGTTTTAGAAAATGCTAGGATGGCAGGACGCGGCATAGATTCCGCAATATGCGGGCGAACCGTTTCATCCACCTCATTCCGGTCGCCTTGATTACAGCTGACCAACATGAATAGAGAGGCAAGCGTGAGGGTTAGTCCTAATCGACGAATGGTCATCACGCTTGCCTCTCTCACTGAAAGACAAAATCAATATCGAGTATTACTCAACAATTGTTAAAGTCACCGTTTTCAGGTCAACCGAGTTGGGGCCTACCATGATGTTGAACTCACCGGGCTCAACTACGCGTTCCATGTCACGGTTCCAGAACCGGAAATCCTCATGATCAAGCTCAAACGTGACTGTCCCGGTTTCACCCGGCTGCAACGCCACTCGTTCAAAGCCGCGCAGCTCTTTCACAGGCCGTGACACAGAGCTGACCATATCCCGCAGATAAAGTTGCACGACTTCGTCGCCTGCCCGCTCCCCGGTATTAGAGACCTGCACGCTGACTGTCACACTTCCATCAACGCCAATCGTGGCCGAAGAAAGCTCCGGCTCACCGATCTCAAACGTCGTATAGCTCAGGCCATATCCAAACGGATACAAAGGCGCTGTTGTATCAAAGAGATAACCGCGCAGCGCGCTTGGCTTGTGATTATAGACCAGCGGCAATTGACCAACATCACGCGCCACGGTCACCGGAAGTTTACCGCCCGGATTTACATCGCCGAATAAGATATCAGCCATCGCTGTGCCGCCTTCTTGACCAAGGTACCAACCTTCAACAATGGCCTTTGCACCATATTCAATCTCATCAATGCCCAGCGGTTTGCCATTGATCAGGACAACAACCACTGGCTTTCCAAGATTGTACATCGCACGGGCAAGCGCTTCTTGCTGCCCCACCAATTCAATATCGGTTCGGTCCCCGAGGTGGCCGCTCGCCCAAGCTTCACGAGAAGTCGCTTCAGTGCCGCCAATAAACAAGACAACAACATCTGCGTCGGCCGCAACGGTTTTGGCCTCTTCGATCATGCGATAGTTTTCAGCCGCGTCAGCCAGAACGATCTCATCGGTCCACCAATCACCGCCCTCGGTGATCTTGACGCCTTCATGATAGACGATCTCCGCCTCGTCGCCGACATGTTCCTTGATGCCCTCAAGCATCGTCACCACGCGGGTCGGGACATCAGAATAGCCGCCGAGACGTACGGCGTCCGCATTCGGCCCAATCACCGCAATTTTCGAAAGCGCTTTTGCATCCAGCGGCAGCGTCTCGTCATTATTCTTCAGAAGAATAACCGACTTATGCGCAGCTTTGAGCGCCAGCGCACGTGCTTCAGCATTGTCTGTGATCTCCTCCGCATAATCGGCATCTGCATATGGCGTTTCAAACAAACCAGCACTGAACTTGATTTCCAGCATCCGGCGCGTTGCAAGATCAATTTCTGCCTGCGTCACCAGACCTGCCTCAAGAGCAGCCGGTAGCAGCTTGAAGCCATTGCCGTCCGGCAAATCAAAATCAACGCCGGACTTCAAGGCCAGCACAGCCGCTGATTGCAGATCAGGCTCAATAAAGTGAAGCCGGTGCATGTCATCAATGCCCCAATAATCACTCACAACACCGCCTTTGAAGCCCCACTCACCGCGCAAAACATCGTTTAGCAGCCAGCTATTTCCGTGCGATGGAATCCCATCAATCTCATTATAGGATGCCATAAGGCTGAGGATATTGGTCCGCTTCACAACTTCCTCGAAAGGCGGGAAGAACACCTCTCGCAAGATACGTTCAGAGATGTTTGAAGGGCCAACATTCGTCCCGCTTTCCGGCTGACCATGCCCGGTCATATGTTTGAGGGTTGCGATGACTTTATCTTCAGCGATCGGGAGGTCCTCACCTTGAAAACCAAGAACGGCTGACACGCCAAGTTCAGCTGTCAGATATGGGTCTTCGCCATAGGTTTCTTCAATCCGCCCCCAGCGCGCATCACGGGCAACATCAACGACGGGCGACAGGACAAGATGCGCCCCGCGCGCTCTGATCTCACGCGATACAATCGAATAGACGCTCTCAAACAGGTCCGGGTCCCATGAGGACGCCAGTGCAATCGCTTGCGGGAAAGACGTTGCGCCTCTGGCTGCATACCCATGCAAGCCCTCTTCATGAAACAGCACAGGAATACCAAGCCGCGTGTTCTCAATCTCATATTTCTGGATGGCGTTCACAAGTTCAACGGTCTGGCGCTCTGTCCGGAAAGGCTTCTCAAGTGGATTGCTGGACCCGGACAGATCATTCGGGCGCGCGAAGTGGCCGATACCATCCGGATAAAGCTCTGCTGCCTTAGCCGGGTCAAAGTTGCCGTCTTCATCAAAGACTTCGACCTTATTGGTCCACATCGTCGTGATCTGAGCAATTTTCTCATCCAGTGTCATGCGTGCCAGCAGGTCATCGACGCGCTCATCTATGCTCAAGGCCGGGTTCTTATACGGCGCTTCCGCCGTATCGGTGGTGACTGAAGGAACTTCCTGGCTATGGCTACATCCCGGCAGGCCAAACGCCAGTGCAAAGGCTGCTGCACCAGATGCCAAAATGGTTTTCAAAGGTGATCTTGAGTTTCTTTTCTCGCGGGTCATGCGGTTTCCTCCAGTTATTTTATGATAGCGCTAACATACTTATTTCAGTTGGTCGATATTTCAGTTTGAAAAGATCTATTTATTCGCAAAGCGTTCAAAAAATTCGGTATGGTCACGCAAATCATCGAAGCCCAGAATGTAGGCGAGTTCTACGGTATCTGAAAAATCAAACCCGCCCGCGGCAACCGCTGGGTTTACATAAGCTGCATCTGGATTTCGAGCATCCGCCAGAGCTTTCGCCTCGCGCCAGACCGGACCACTGACGGGCTTTGCCAGCACCGCTTCCCAACCAGCGCTGTCGCTTGAGTTGAACCCCGGCGTGCCATTCCCAACCGCATTGCCATCCTTGATTCTCACATAATCACTGATGCGTTTGACCGATGCGAGCTTATCAGGCGACGTCACGCTTTCATTCCAGTCGCTGTGTTGAACGACATGCACTTGGGTCTTTAGATCAGCTTCGGATACCGTCTCGGCAAGCACCTCTAGGACCGCGAAGGTAAAATCAGACTGTCCAGCCTCCTGTATCCAAATGTGGCCGCCCTTAGAGAGGGTCTCAGCGGCTTTCTTTGAGACGGCCTGCAAACTCCCCTCATAATCATGATGCGCGTCGAGCCAATTATCCCCAAAAGCCAGGTCCGCCAGCGGCGCTGGATCAATATAATTGCCGCCTTGTATACCATAGGTGCCCATCACCGCGTAATATTGAAGGCAGCCATACGCCTCGTCGCTCATTATGGTGGCCAAAGCTGCGATAGAATGCAGATCATCTACATCGGGCTTGATATCAAAATGGGATAGAAGCAGATCGCTGGAGGGCTGGAACTTACCAATGGCAGCGCCATTCTCGCACGTTCCCGTCACTTGCGCCGGAGCACATGCGAAACAGGCAAGGCTTACAAAACCGACAAAGCTCGATCGTATTGCAGAATTGATCCTCAATAGCTCCCGCATCTTCATACCCCTGATTCAGCTTTGTGCAGGAGCTTACTGAGCGAATGTGATCGTGCAACCGTAATGGCCGATCAATTGAAGACCCGCTTCCCCTTGGGACGGCCTTGACTTGTCACCTCGGAACACTGCGAACTTCAAAAACTGAAGGAGGGAAGAAATGGATCTGACATTAAGCGCCGAGTATGAAGCCTTCCGCCAAACTATCATGCAGCTTCTGGAAAGCCGGCGAGGCGAGGCTCCAACTCCTGACGACAAAGGTATGAAAAACCCCAAGCGGCTTGCTTGGCAAAAATGGCTTATCGAAAACGGTCTTGCCGCGCGAACCATTCCAGAGAGTTATGGCGGATACGGCGCCGAACCGGACATCCTGAAATCTCGCATCATTGCCGAAGCTTTTGCTCGAACGGGCCTGCCCAAAGGTATCGCCAACCAAGGCATCTCTATGCTCGTCCCAACGCTTCTTGAACTTGGCACCGAAGCGCAAAAACAGGCTTACATAAAGCCAACCCTGCATGGCAATATGGTCTGGTGTCAGGGTTATTCTGAACCGGGCGCAGGGTCAGACCTCGCAAGCTTGACCACTAAGGCTCATATTGAGGGCAATGACTATGTCATCAATGGTCAGAAAATCTGGACATCAACGGCCAAACAAGCCGACATGATTTTCTGCCTCGTCCGCACCGAGCTCGACGCTAAAAAGCACCACGGCATCTCCTACCTCATCTTCTCAATGGAGACGCCTGGCATAGAGGTGCGCCCGCTGGTCGATATGACGATGAACGCCAATTTCAATGAGGTCTTCTTTACCGATGTCCGCGTTCCACGCAGCCAGATCGTTGGTGAGCCTGGTAAAGGCTGGCAGGTCGCAAATGCCACGCTAACCCATGAGCGCGGCATGCTGGGTGATCCAAATGCCGCCAAGACCCGCTTGCTCGCAATTGCTGAACTTATGAAAACCGAGGCTATTGATGGCCAACGCCTGATCGATAACCCGATCTTCCGCGATCGTCTCGTTGCGCTGCAAGCCCGCGTCTATGCCATGCAAGCTAATGGCTTGCGCGTCACAAGCGCCCGTATCAAAGGGCAGAGCGCCGGCATGGCAGGGCTGATTATCAAGCTGCAAGGATGTGAGTTGAACCATGAACTTGCGCGCCTTGCCATCGATGCGATGGGCGAGTTTGGTCTCCTCTATGGCGACACGCCCTACCTTCGCGATTTCGGCGCCTGGCAAGCAAAGTATATGTACGATCTTGGCCTGATCATTGGCGGCGGCACAGCTCAAATCCAGAAGAACATCATCGCAGAGCGCGGCTTATCCCTGCCCCGTGAACCGCGCCCAGCAGCGGCATAGGAGGATCGAGACATGGAATTTGGATTATCCGATGATCAACGCATGTTTCAGGCCTCAGTCACGGGCTATCTGGAAAGCGCCGCGCCGCTCGATAAGGTGCGCAAAGTCGCTGAAGGCGATACGGCTCTGGCCACACAGATAACAAATGGACTGATAGAGCTGGGGGCGGGTCAAATTCTCATTCCTGAAGCGTATGAAGGTTTGGGGCTGGGCCTCCTCGACGCGGTTCTGGTTCAGGAGGCTGCAGGTGCAGCTGTCGCCCCGATCGAGCACCTCGCCCATAGCTTGGCCATCATAGGGATAAGCCATGCAGGGAGTGAGGCCCAGAAATCCGAATGGCTCCCCAAACTCGCTTCAGGCGACGCGATAATGGGCGTTGCTGTAACTGAACGCGTCGGGGCTCGCGAAGGCGCAGGGGTGCGATCAAAAGATGGCACACTGAACGGCAAAAGCCTCTTCACGATGGGTTCAAGTGCCGCAACCCACGTCCTCGTGAGCGGCACTCAGGGACAGCTACACATCGCCGAGCTTTCAGACGCGATCAAGCAAACTCCACATCAGACAATTGATCGGACCCGCGATTTAGCTGAACTTTTGTTCGATGCAGCGCCCGCAATTCCCCTGACAGGCGAGAACAATATCGGCTATGGGGCAGACAAAATGGTCGAAGCAGGTCGCCTCCTCCTCGCTGCCGATACACTTGGCGCGGCGCAGACGATGCTGGATAAAGCCGTCGCCTATGCCAAGGAGCGTAAGCAATTCAACCGCGTGATTGGCAGCTTCCAATCGGTCAAACATCTCTGCGCTGAAATGGCGGCGCATCTGGAACCTGCCCGCGCGCTTGTCTGGCACGCTGCGCATGCCGTTGACGAAGACATGGACGAAGCCTCTCTGATGGTCTGCCTCGCCAAGACCCATCTCTCCGAAATCGGAACCTTCATCGCCCGCACCTCAACCGAAGTGCATGGCGGGATGGGGTTCACCGATCTTGTTGGTCTGCACTACTGGTTCAAAAGGATCGGGGCCAACCGACAATTGCTGGGTAGCCCCGAAAAGGTTCGCGAAGACGCTGCCCGTTTACAGGGCTGGGCCTAGTCTCTAATTGGTCGATCCAAACGCTGCGCCCGTATCGGCAAAATAGCTGCGCCAGAACGCTTTGACATCTCCCAGCGGCAAGTCATAATTCTGACGTGGAACGATCCGCGCAGTCACTTCAATACCCTCAAGTTCAGGTATTTGATCGGCAAGATCACTTTCAGCAAAAGCTTCCAGATCAGCGCCCTCTTTATAGAAGGAAAACGCGTCCGAGTGCTGCATCAGGTCAGAGACAATGACCAAACGGCGGTTCTTTCGGTTAGACTGAAAGTCCGCCCGGTCCCCCACCGCATAGAGCGCCTCAAACAAAGGCGAACTTGGCTGCTGCTTGGTTTGCAGGGTCTCAGCCACTTGGGCGGTAAGCGGCTTATAGAAATGCTCGCGCCACGTATCATCAATCATGCGCGGGTTTTGAAGGATCGGATTAGCATCCTCCACACTGCCCGGTGAACATTGCCCATACAAGGTTTGCGGATCAAATGGCGCGTCGCTATTGGGTAGGATTACACTGAGCCGTCCAAACCGAGGCAAAGCGCGCGCTTCCGCATCGATCAGTTCATCCACCCAGGCGAGATCATTCTCGCTGAAGGGGTCCGATTGATCGATCAGAATAATCGTATGCGCCGGGTCCTGTCGGTCCATACGGCAGCTAGTGTCTTCATCCAGCGCCGGAGAAGCACTGAAGGCCGCAACGGAGAACAAGCCGATCACGGTGACCACCATGACGCCAATTGCACCGCGCCAGAACATAGGACCTTTTTCTCTAGGACGAGGCATATCAATCTCCCTTAATTAGGCGCGGCGAACATCAGGATGTTGCTGCGACACGCGCTGATCACGCGCCTTGGCCAACTCGACCCCAACTTGCTTGTCGATTGAAGAAAGCTCCTTCTGGACCTGCTGAATGTGCGTCTCCAGCCACTCACGCGTGATATTTAGCGCTGTAAGGTTCTGTTCAATCGCCTTGATCGCTGCATTTGCCTGCTCGCGCTCTTTTGAATGATCAAAAGGTGGCAGGTTCGGCGTAACAATCTCGTCAAAGTAAGCTGGAACAGAGGCCTGCTCCCCAAGCTTGTCGCGCAGACGGTTACGGGCTCGGCGGTGTGCCTGACGGTACGCCACTTTCAGTGAGCGTTCCTGATCGCCAGCTTTGGCGGCAACCCCAACTGCTTTGTCGCGCTGGGCTTCAAGCAGGTTGAGCGCTTTCTCAATCTCGCGCTTGGCTGTTATATGACGCGCATGTTGGGTTTCAAACCAGAAGCGGCAGCGGGTGAAGTACCCAGACAGATCATCACGAACACCGTTGCGGACTTCCTGACGCTTCTCATAGGCAAGGCGTTCCTTGCGCCAGACCCGGCCATATCCTGGATAGCGATCTGAAATCTTGTCATAGCCTTCATAGACCGCGACCCCAAAGATCGTGAGGCCAATCAATAGCAGGCCAATAGCGACCAGTGAATCAAGCCCGAATATGTTCGGGAACATACCGCCCAACACTGTGCCTGGCGCAATATCAAACATTGAGAACCCGGCGAGAGACCCAGCCTCGGTGGCCGCATGAAGGCTCACCTCAACTGCGTCACGGAAGTGCGCGATAAACAGATTGAGCAGTAGTCCCATCGTGACCATGACGCCAGCGATCACACCGCCGCCGATCTTGAACATGCGGTCTGGATGATTGAGATACCGAAAACCGAAAAAGCCTGCCATGACGCCGATCAACACGTTGGCAGCGCTGATTCCAAAGGCCACCATCATTCCGCCCATCAGGCCAGATGACTGTGCGTCTTTGAACAAGAGCGCATTAAAACAGCCCTCAACAATCATAATGAAAAGCAGGATCGCGAGCGTCTGCTCAACATTCTTTTTTATATCCGGCGTGCGCTTCCCGATATGATCACCGTGCGCCTCTTTGAAATGCTGCAGCTCGATCACAGTCGCCGCGTGATGATCCTTGGCTGAAACCGCATCATCCATTTCATAATGGCGATACTCATTCTCTTCGGCCTTGATCACTTCGCGAAGCTGATCCGGGTGAATATCCGCTGGCGTACAATCGGTAATGAAATTGCGGACCTGCGCAGCAAGTGAACTCATCCAAGTGCCGAGGCCGCGTCGCACCTTGCCCGCGCGCTCTGCAATCTCCTGCTCACGCTCGCTCCACTGGTCTTCGGTAATCGCTTCAGAGGCGGGGATGGCATCGGCGGCGTCCTTTTGAGCGTTCTTGCGGGTAATCCCCCGGCTTATGCCCAGTTCACCCTCAGCCAGACGGCCACGCAAGCCATGCTTGCTTAGCGCTTCGCCAGCCTTGAAACTCTTGATGGCATCCTGATATCCAATGTCAGCGCCCCAGCGCACAGATCTTTTGCTCATTTTTATACCTATTAACAAATACGGTTCTAAAATTAACTTTACTCAAGATGTGTCAGCGCTCTTAACAAGAGCCTAAACAGGGGCGCAAACGTATTATTTGTAATGCTTAAATTTCGGTCATGGTGGTTAATGCAGGTCATAAAATCGCCTCAAACCTGCAATGCGTACGGGAAATTGACACGTCTTCGCATTTGCAACATAGAAGGCGCAGATGGTGCCGTGGTAACACGCGGCTAAGAGGGAAGCTGGTGTAAATCCAGCGCTGTACCCGCAACTGTTAGCCTTGAGCTGATCGCCATATGCCACTGGGATATGTCCTGGGAAGGCGGCGAAAAGCGCCAGAAAGGCAAGTCAGGAAACCTGCCATCGCGTCGTTCGCCTACCGGCCGGGAACAGCCAAAGGTATGCGAGGAGTTTCCTCTGAAACGACACTTGGAAAGCGCGGCCCGGTTACGCCGGAGGGCCTTTGCGCATGTGTTGTTTGACGCCCGCCGGCTGGGTTTGGAGAAATGCGATGAGAAAATCGCTTATATTGAGTTGTACTGCGCTGGCACTCGTTGGTAGCGCATTTGGGCAAGAAACCCAGGAAGAGGATCGCCCTTCGGAAAATGAGGTCGTCTTACTCGCAAGTCCAAGGCTTCCAACTATTGAAGTCGTCGGCCTGCGCCCTGTCACCGAAAATGACCTCACCGCCAGCGTTACCAGCTTGGACGACTCAGACCTCGCTATACGCGATAATCCTTATATCGTTGACCAACTTCGCGCCGTTCCCGGTCTTGCCGTTTCGCGTTCCGGCGCAGCGGGCGGCCTCACACAGGTCCGTATTCGCGGCGCAGAAGCCAACCATACGCTCGTCCTGATTGATGGCATCGAAGTCTCTGACCCAACCACAGGCGAAACCGATTTCGGGCTCTTCTCAGGCCTCTACCCGTCCCGCGTTGAGGTTGCTCGCGGGGAGCAATCAGCCCTCTTTGGCTCGGACGCCATTGGCGGCGTCGTTAATATCGTCACCAGCGACCAGACCGGCGGACGTGGTCTCCTCGAAGCTGGATCACGCGGCACATTCCGCCTAGACGGCGCTTATGGCTTTGATTTCGGCCAAGGCGACCTGCAGCTCGCCTTTGCAGACGTCATCAGTGACGGCGTCGACACATCCGGTCTCGGCGGCGAGAAAGACGGCTACCAGAACTATTCCGGCATGGCGTCAGGCGGATACACATTCGGCAATGACTGGGAGGCGCGCGGCCTCCTTCGCTATGCCTATGGTGAGGTTGATACCGATCCAGATCTCAATTTCGACGGTCGCCTGGATAATGCCGACCGCGTGACTGAAAGCACGCAAGTCACACTTGGCGGTTCTTTGAATGGCGAGGCCTTCGGCGTCGATCACTTGCTACGCGCCAGCTACAATCAGGTTGAACGCGAAAATTTCGGGGACGGCGCTTCCCAAAATGTCTCAGACGCTTTCCGCACCAAGCTCGCCTACAGCCCATCTATCGACCTTGAAACCGATGCAGCGCTTTTCACCGTTTCGGGCCTTATCGACTGGGAAGAAGAAGATTATTCCGCCAGTGACAGCCAGTTTGGCGGCGCAACCAATCAGGATCAGGTCTTCCAGACGCTCGGCCTTGCCGGTGAGGTTCGCGCTGACTTTGGCGAGCTTGTCCTGAACGCTTCTGCGCGCCACGATGATAACAATGGCCGCTTCGATGATGCCAGCACTTGGCGCGTCGGCGGCGCTTACACATTTGGCAATGGCGCAAAGCTCCGCGCCAGTGCGGGTACAGGTGTCAAAGCCCCAACCTTTACCGAGCTTTTCGGCTTCTTCCCGGCCAGCTTTATCGGCAACCCTGACCTGAAGCCTGAAAAGTCCACAAGCTGGGAAATTGGCTGGGATCAGGACTTTGGCCCCGTCCAAACCTCCCTCACCTATTTCGATGCTGAACTCGAAGACGAGATTTTCACAAACTTCATCGGCTTCTCATCAACCCCTGCCAATCGCATTGGCGACAGCGAACGCTCCGGCCTTGAAGCGGCGATGACGTGGCAGGCCAGCGAGAGCATCAATCTCTCAGGGGCGCTCTCAAGCATCACCTCGACCGGCGATGATGATAGCGACGAAATCCGCGTCCCGGAATGGACGGGGAGTGTCTCTCTGAACTGGAAGTCCCTGACCAAGGACGGTCTGCGCGCAGGTATCGCGGCTGATTATGTCAGCGAGCAGGATGACTTTGACTTCGGTAATTTCGACCCGATGACATTTGCGCCGCTTCGGGTCTCGCTCGACAGTTATGTCCTGATCTCGGCGACAGCAGAGTATCCGATCACTGAGCGTTTGGCCGTCACACTGCGCGGCGAAAATCTCGCCGATGAAACGGTCACCGACGTGTTTGGCTTTAATGGGCCGGGCGCAGGCGTCTTTATCGGGCTGAAGCTACGCTAAGCATATGCCCTACCTGGTCGGCCTTCTGCTTATTCTGGGACTTGCCGCCTGCTCTGGCGGGAAAGTTCTGGATCGCGCAGAAGGCCCACCTCAACGCATTATCAGCCTGGATTATTGCGCCGACCAATATGTCCTGAAGTTCGCTGCGCGGGAGGCAATCCTTGGCGTGTCCCCTGACGCAGATCGCGACTTCTCTTACATGCGTGAAACGGCGAAGGGTATCCGAAAAGTCCGCCCCCTCGCCGAAGATGTCCTCGCCTTACAACCCGACCTGATCGTGCGATCCTATGGCGGCGGTCCAAAAGCTGCGACCTATTTCGAAACCGCTGGTATCCCAGTCCTTCAAGTTGGCTGGGCCAGCGATCTTGAAGGCGTGAAACGCGTCGTACAGGACATGGCGGATGGTCTCGGTGCCTCTGAAGAGGGGCAAGCGGTCGTAAAAGACATGGAACGTCGCCTCGCAGCTCTTCAAAAAACGGAGGGCCAGAACAGTCTCTACGTGACACCGGGCGGCGTCACATCGGGCTCAGGTTCACTTGTCCATGAAATGCTCATCGCCGCTGGGCTCACCAATTTTGAACAACGTGCAGGCTGGCATGATCTACCATTAGAGCGCCTTGTGCGCCAACAGCCAGACCGGATCGCCTTTGCCCGCTTTGATAGCCACGTCACGCCTTGGAGCAGCGCCCGCCATCCGATTGCCCGCAGCCAAATCCAGGACCGCCCAACAGTCGAGCTTGAAGGCGCATGGACCAGTTGCGGCGGCTGGTTTCTTGTCGATGCCATTGAGGCGCTCGCGAAGGGGAGGTCATGATGGCTAGATTGCTCAACCCAGCCCTCTTCATAGCCTGTGTGATCGCCCTGTTCAGCGCCTGCTTTCTCGGCTCAACGCCGATGGCCGCAGACCGTGTTCTCGCGGCGCTTTTCGGCGGCGGGCAAGCAGGCGATGCCATCATCATCTGGCAAATCCGCCTCCCTCGCGCGCTGGCCGCGCTCACTGTTGGCTTTGCCCTCGGCATCAGCGGCGCCGCGCTGCAAGGTCTTTTGAGAAACCCGCTTGCAGAACCGGGCGTGCTCGGCGTTTCAGCCAGCGCCGCCTTGGGTGCAACCTTTGTCCTCTATTGGGGGCTGGCAGGCGCCGCCTTTATGGTGCCCATCGCCGCCATCCTGGGCGCGCTCGCTGCAACCAGCCTGATTGCCCTCGCTGCCCTCAAGACCCGCTCAGTCGTCACCTTGATCCTGATCGGCGTTGGGCTTTCCAGTTTTGCCGGCGCGGCCATGTCGCTTCTGATGAATTTTGCGCCGAACCCATTTGCGCTCTCTGATATGGTTAACTGGATGCTGGGTTCAGTTTCTAACCGCAGCTTGAATGACCTAACACTGGCCGCGCCTTTCATGGCTCTCGGGGTCGGAATATTGGTCTTCTCGCGTCGTGGGCTATCAGCGCTCACTTTGGGTGAGGAAGCCGCCGAAGGCCTAGGGCTTGATCTTAAACGGCAGCGCTTACTGGTAGTCATCGGCGCGGGCCTCGCCACAGGCGCCGCCGTCTCACTGGCGGGCGCAATTGGCTTCGTCGGCATCATCGCGCCGCATGCGGTCCGCCCCTTTGTTCGCCATGATCCAGCACTCACGCTCTTGCCTGCTGGTCTGCTCGGCGGTCTCTTACTCATCGTCGCTGACATCGCCGTGCGCCTTCTGCCAACCACAAGCGAACTTAAGCTCGGCGTTGTTGCAGCCCTGATCGGCGCGCCCGCCTTTGTCTGGATTGCGATGCAGAGAGGCGCTCAATATGACTAGGCTGCACGCAGACGCTCTCACGGTTCAGACCGGGCATACCGCGCTGGTGCAGGAGGCATCTTTTGCGCTGAACAGCGGCGAACTTGTCGCCCTGCTCGGCCCGAACGGCGCAGGCAAAACAACCCTTTTGCGCGCCGCTTTGGGCTTACAAAACCCGTCCTCCGGTGCGGCTTACCTTGAGGGCCAAGACACTCAAACGCTTTCTGCAAACCTTAGAGCGCGGCAGATCGCCTACCTCCCCCAAACCCGCCCGCTGGCCTGGCCAAGCCGGGTCATAGACATTGTCGCGCTGGGTCGCTTTGCCCATGGCGCGAACCTGTCCGACTTGAGAGGCCAAGACGCACACGCCGTCCAACGCGCTATGATCGCGTGTGATATAGACGATCTTGCAGACCGTCAGGCCGACACCTTGTCAGGGGGTGAACTCGCCCGCGTCCATTGTGCGCGCGCCTTTGCTGCCGAGGCCCCGCTTCTGATCGCAGACGAGCCTGTCGCCGCCCTTGACCCAAGGCATCAGTTTCGGATCATGGATCTCTTCAAGTCATATGTCAGTGAAGGCAGCGGCGCTCTAGTCGTCCTGCATGATATCGCCCTTGCGGCCCGATATGCAGACCGTCTGATCTGGATGAAAGACGGACGCATCGTCGCCGACGGCCCACCTTCCGAAACTCTGACCGAGGCCAGACTGGCTGAGATTTATGGCGTCAAAGGCCGTCTGACTGATGGCAATGTGAATATAGAAGGCGCGCTTTAGTCAGAGCGTTCTCTCATTACAAAAGCTCCGCATCAGTGATCACCTCGATGATAGAGGGGCCATCATGCGCGATGGCTTTGGCAAGCGCCGCATCCAATTCATCGCGCGTCGTTACCCGTTCGCCCATACCGCCACACAGTTCAGCAAACGCGGCAAAGCTCGGATTGATCAAGCTCGTCTGCCAGACCTCAAACTCAGCCGCTTTTTGCTCTTTGGAAATTTTGCCAAGCTCGGAATTATTCATCAGGACATGAGTGATATTCATACCATATTTAACCGCTGTGCTGAACTCCATCGCATACTGGCCAAAACCGCCATCGCCGGACACAGAAATAACCTTGCGGCCCTTGTAAGACCCCTCTTCCTGCGTCGCCGCCCAAGCGCCCATCGCGGCGGGGAAAGAAAAGCCAATAGAGCCAAGATAGCCCGACATCAAAACACGCTGGTTTCCCGTTGGCTCGAAATAGCGTCCGAATGAATAGGTATTATTGCCGACATCGACAGGTAGGATCGCATCTTCTGGTGCATGCCGCGTCAGCACTTCAAACAAGGCCGCCGCCGAAACGCCGTTTCCATTGTCTTCCAGAACCCGCGTCGCCTTTTCTGCGCGCCAGAGCCGCCAGCGTTCAGCCACCTCACCGCGCGCATCCATGGCGATATGGCCTTTCGCCAGCTCACCTTTCAACAAGTCTGCAGTCACCGCAACATCCCCCAGAACGGGTACAGTTACCGGATGGCGTTTGGCGAGCCGCATCGGATCAGTATCGACCTGAATGGTCGGCGCGCCCTCGTAAATGCCCGTATGATCGGAAAAGCTTGCGCCAAAGACGAGCAGCAAATCTGCTTCATTCATGAACCAGCTGGCAATCGGTGTTCCCGAGCGTCCCATCACCCCTGCAGCCAGCGGATGCGTATCAGCAATCTGGCCTTTCGCCTTAAACGTCGTTGCAACGGGTGCGTTCAGAGTCTCAGCAAGCGCGATTACGCTCGCCATACCGTTTAATGCACCATACCCCGCAATGATCATTGGCCGCTTAGCTGTTGCGAGCAGAGCTGCAGCTTCTGTTACAGCAGAAGGCGGCGGCCCAACTTGCAGGTCTGCCATTCGTCCCTCCGGGCCTTGCGCTTTTGCGTCCTTCGCGGCGGGTCTTGGCTGAACATTATCAGGGAATACCAGATGACCTACGCCGCGTTTCAGGATCGAGGTCTTGATCGCTTGCGTCATCAAGAGGGCATGATCGGAGGTCAGGTGAACCGTCTCGCTGAACTCGGCTACTGCTTCGAATGCCGCCTCCAGATCAATGTCCTGAAAAGCATGTACGCCGACAACCTGATCCTGAACTTGACCCGTCAGCGCCAAAGCCGGCGCGCTATCAATCTTCGCGTCCCAAAGCCCTGTCAGCAAATTGGTTGCGCCAGGCCCGGCAATTGTCAGCGCCGCCGCAGGATGGCCCGTCAGCTTACCATAGCCAGAGATTGCAAAGGCTGCGGCACCCTCATGCCGGATACCATAATATTTCAAATGGCCTTCGACTTCCTGCATCCGCAGCGCATCTGCTAGACCTAGGTTGGAATGGCCAACCATGCCGAAAACTGAGGTGACCCCCCAATTGACCATGGTCTCCGCCATCACATCCGCAATGGTGCGATCGCGCTCATCAAGTTCAGGCACGGCTACGAAAACGTCGTCGCCGCGAATATCGACCTCGAACATCTCTTGTCCGGTATCCTCATGCCCGCCGGGCGGTTTGCCAGTCAGCGGATCAAAGTCCCAGCCATGCCACGGGCAGCGCAGCCAGCATTGATCGTCTAGTCCTTCCTCGATGGACCCTTCGCCTAACGGGCCGCCCTGATGGGGACATTTATTATCCATCGCGGTCCATTGATCCTTAAAGTGGACAAGCGCGATGGACTGCGTCCCTGCCGTAACTGACTTCACACGACCATTTTCAACTTCGCTGGTCTTTGCAACCTTATGCCAGATCAGATTCTGTTTGCTCATCCTCTTCCCATCGCTTGGTGTATGTACGGCTTAATCAAAGCATGGACAAAACTCACCTCAAAGGCGATGACTTTTTTGTCAGGTCTCGTGATTGGCTCTGGCTGAACGGTTCCGTCTAGAGAACCAGTAGCAGTTTTAGGGAACGGAATGAACAAAATCTCGATCGCAAAATGGGGTGACCTGGAAGACCGAAAACCCGCTTATGCGCTTGTCGGCGAGGTCGATCTCGTGATTGTTCGGTTCGACGAGACGGTATCAGTTTTCTATGGCCGGTGCCTGCATCGCGGGGCGCTTATGGCGGACGGACATGTCGACGGGAACGATAATCTGATCTGCGGCGTGCATAATTGGGATTACCGCCTCGACACAGGTATCTCTGAATATGAGAACTCCGAAAAACTACCTAAGTTCAGTTCATGGATTGAGCATGGCAATATCCTGATTGATGAGGATGAAATTAACGCCTGGGCACAAGCCAACCCACAACCTTACAATCGGGATGACTATCTTGGCCTCTACCAAGACCCAAGCCATGAAGCCCATCCAGAGCCGCATAACAGCCTGATCCAGCAATATGCGCGCGACGGCCTGTCGAAAACGGGCCATCATGGCGTCACGGCCTCAATGGGTGTTCCGCGCGATCAGCTGCCAAGCTGGGATGACATTCAAATGATCACAGCGCAGCTTCACAAAGTTCCACTCTTGGATAACGATCCCGTCGAAACGTCCGTCGTGATTGGCCCGAACGCGCAAAAGCCACTCAAGCTCGACATTCCGCTTTTCGTCTCTGATATGAGTTTCGGCGCATTATCTGAAACCGCGAAAGTCGCCCTCGCTCGCGGCGCAGAGCTGGCCGGAACAGGCATCTGCTCTGGTGAAGGCGGCATGCTGCCGGAAGAGCAGGAAGCCAATTCCAAATACTTCTATGAACTCGCCTCTGGCCGTTTTGGCTTCTCGTGGGACAAGCTCGATAAGGTCCAGGCTTTCCATTTCAAAGGCGGACAGGGCGCAAAAACCGGAACTGGGGGGCACCTGCCCGGCGAAAAGGTTCAGGGCAAAATCGCTGAGGTTCGCGGCCTCAAAGAAGGCGAAGCGGCGATCTCCCCACCGCGTTTCCCGGATTGGACCGAAGTCTCGCAAGTCAAAGCGTTTGCCGATGAAGTGCGCAGCCGCACAGGCGGCATTCCAGTTGGCTACAAACTGTCGGCCCAGCATATTGAGAAAGACATTGATGCCGCCCTTGAAGTTGGCGTTGACTATATCATCCTCGATGGGCGCGGCGGCGGCACAGGCGCAGCTCCGCTCATCTTCCGCGATAATATCTCGGTCCCGACCATCCCGGCTCTGGCACGCGCACGCCGGCATCTTGATAAGCTCGGGCGCGGCGACATTTCGCTCGTGATTACAGGCGGCTTGCGCACCCCCGCCGACTATGTCAAAGCCCTCGCTCTCGGCGCTGATGCCATTGCCGTTTCAAACGCGGCCATGCAGGCGATTGGCTGCGTTGCCATGCGCGCGTGCCATACCAATAATTGCCCAGTTGGCATCGCGACCCAGAAACCAAACCTGGTCGCGCGCCTCCTTGTTGAACCGTCCGCACAGCGCTTGAAGAATTTCTTTGAGGCCTCAACCGAGCTTATGAAAGTCATGGCACGCGCCTGCGGACATCGCAGCCTGTCAGACTTTCAAACCGATGATCTGATTACCTTTGACCGCAACATGTCGGACCTTTCAGGGGTCGCTTATGCAGGGGTTGCCCAATGACTGAGAGCCTTGCCAACCTGATTGTTACACTCCTAGGCGCCTATGCCGGGATCGGCTTACTGGTCGGCTTGATCTACATGTTCGGCGGCGCAGGCCGGATTGATCCGGCTGCGAAAGGCAAGGGCATGCCCTTAAAAGCACGCCTGTTAATCCTGCCGGGCATAATTGGGCTGTGGCCGCTTATGCTCGCCAAATTGTTCACACAGAAAGAGCCGCCAGTCTCATGAAACGCGCGCACCGTAAGACCCATCTTCTGCTCTGGATAATTCTTGGCCCAGTGATTGTCTGCACGCTCTTGCTCTCGGTCCTGCACCGTCCCGCAGAGCCGATCAATGAGGCGCTCCCTGATACTCTGCTTGAGGAGGCACGCTAATGTCTCACGACTACAAAGCTATCCAGTGGACCCCGTTCAAGAAACGCTTCGACCTCTGGATGCTTGGCGGTATCGCGGCCTATATCACCGTATTTATTGGGATCAGCGTAACAGCTCAGCCTACGGATGAAGCCTTCGCGCCGATCCAGATCTTGATGCGCGCCACGGGAACACTGGCCTTCCTGATGCTGACTTTCATCCTCTGTATCGGGCCGCTCGCGCGCCTGACGGATCGCTTCAAGCCATTCCTCTACAATCGCAGGCATATTGGCGTTACAACCTTCCTAATTGCGCTCATACATGCCGCCTTGGTACTGCTCTGGTACCATGGGTTTTCAGAGACAAACCCACTCGTCTCTCTGTTTCTCTCCAACCCACGCTATGACAGTTTGGCAGGCTTCCCGTTTGAGAGCCTGGGTTTTATCGCGCTGATCATTCTGTTTCTGATGGCGGCAACAAGCCATGATTTCTGGAACGCCAATCTTGGCCCCGGCGCATGGAAAGCGCTGCATATGAGCGTCTATGTCGCCTATGCGCTGCTGATTGCGCACATCGCCCTTGGTGCGATCCAGTTTGAGAAACACCCGCTCTATGTTGCCCTGCTTTGCCTCGGCTCCAGCGCTGTAATCGGCCTGCATATCTTTACAGGCCTGGCCAGCCTGCGCCCTGCCAACCGCACCGCGTTGGAAGGTTGGCTAAAGGTGGCAGACCTCTTAGATATGGCAGACGAGCGCGCCAAGATCGTGCGCCCCAAAGAAGGTGAAGCGATCGCCATTTTCAGAGATGGGCAAAAGATTTCAGCAGTCTCAAATATCTGCCGTCATCAGGGCGGCCCGCTTGGGGAAGGTAAGATTGTCGACGGCTGCATCACCTGCCCATGGCACGGCTTCCAGTATCGGATGGAAGATGGCAAGAGCCCGCCGCCCTACACTGAAAAGATCGCCACCTATGCCACCCGCATTATCGATGGCGCGGTCTATGTAAACCCAGAGCCAAACCCGCCCGGAACACCGCAAGCGCCAAGCCTGATCGGAGAAACAGTATGAGCAAAGACGATTTCTTCATCGGCTGGGCCGAGACTCCAAAACAGGACCGCAGGTTCTTCATGGGCGCTGGACTAGGCCTCCTTGCCGGAACAGGCGCCATTGCGGGCACCGTCGCCGCCCTCCAAAATTCGCCCGGCACAGGCACCTGGAACATGGGCGATATCCAGGAGTTTCGCGGTATCGCAACGGCAGACCCCTATGCCATGCTCCAACTTAGCCCCTCAGGCCAGGCCCCGGAAATCGCCCTCCTCGGATGTCAGGGCAAGTGCGGCGTCAGCGCCAAGATCGGTGCGCTTGCGGGCAAGCCTGTCATCGTCAAAGGCTCCCTCATCCAGCGCGGAAAATTCAAAATGATCGCCGTCATTGATGGCCTCGACTGGATCCGTGAAGATGCTGAGGCAAGCGCCTCACAAGCTGCCTTCCCGACCCCTCAATCTATCGCGACCCTTACCCTTCAAGGCGAAATTCTAGATAGCAAATGCTGGTTCGGTGCGATGAGCCCAAATCAGGGCAAAGTGCACAAATCCTGCGCCAGTCTCTGCATTCGCGGCGGCATTCCACCTGCCTTTTACGTCAAGGATCGCAAGGACCAAAAGGCGCTGATGGTCATGACCGATAGCGGCCTTGCATTTGGCAAGGACATACTGGAATATGTCGCTGATCCGGTTGAAATCACTGGCCAGTTGCAACGCTATGGCAGCCTATTTCTGTTTGATACCAGCTCTGCGTCTATCAAGCGGCTTTAGGAACCAATCAGGGTTTTCTTCAAACTTGAAGCGATCCCTCTTGTGTTCCGTCTAAGTCATTGCGATATTTAGGAAAAGCAAACCGCCTTTCGGGAGACGCACATGACTGAAACTACCAGCCCAACCGCCCTTCAATATCTGGATCGCGCTATGGGCGGCCTCCGAGATATGGGCCTCGTCAAAAAAGAAAACAAAGCAGGCTCTGCACCGATCGTGGCCCTGCTAGAGCAAATTTCTGATCTTGAACCTGACAAGGTCGCGGCCATGGCGCGCACGCTGGATCAGGCCAGCATCTTTAATGATGTCGTGCGTGAGCAGGTTTCTGGCATCACAATTGGCGAACGCTACGAGGGCATTACCAGCGCTTTCAATTCAATCCGGGATGATGCGCGCAGCTTGGTTGATCAGTACTCGGACGGTAAGATTTCCACCATGGAGCGCGTCTCCAATGTCTGGATGAAAATGACCCGCGGCGACATTGCCAGCCGCTTTGGCAAGATCAAGGACCTTTACCTCGAGGTTCAAAACGAAAGCGCCAATCAAATCCAGCGCGAGCATAATATCCTCGAAGCCTATCTCGATTTTCGCGGCGCATTGAAACAATCAGAAGTTCTCGGTCTTGATGTCCTCGATCTCGCGGCCATAGAGCTTGAAGACGCCCGTGCGGATGTTAATGAAGCTGTAGCAAAAGTTGCTGGCTATATTGGCGACGACGCGGCTGAACGCGCCAAACTAGAACTCATGCGCGATGAGCGTCTTCGTGAACTGCAAGCGGAAGAGAAACGCTATCAGGTCGCCAAAGATCTCTCGGACAATATCACTATCTCGTATAACACGTCCGAAGTGATCATGGCGCGGCTGGTTCAGATCAATACCGCCAAAGAGCGGGTCTATTCGCAATCGGTCAGCTTCTTCTCAACTAATGAAGTTGTCCTCACCGCCCTCACTGCCAGCTTTACCGGGATGCACGGCTTGCACGAGAGCACACAAACGCTCGAAGCGATGAAGGATGGCGTCAATAAAAGCCTTGAGGTTCTGGCCGAGATTGGCGGCGACGTTCAGGAAGCTGCCGTCCGCGCAGGCTATGGCCCAACCGTTTCAGCCGCATCGGTCAAAATGCTCGTCGATAGTGTTGTGAACTATCAAGAGCGCGCGCAGGTCATCATCGCCGAAATGCGCGACCTATCGACCAAGAACTCTGAGGAGATTCGCGACGCGGTTGAGGATGGCAAACGCCGCCTGACCAAGCTCGTCAATGATGGTGCAGCCCTGGCTCTCATCCCGCGGAGCTAGAGACGACGCGTGACTGACGCCGCCCTCCACGAAGATCGCCCCCTCGACGATGTCCTGCTTGCTATGGATGTCGTTGATACGCTGCGCCACCGCGACCTGACCTTGCTCAAAGAGCTGGACGAGGCTGGACGTGAGACGCAGCTGGTCGAGCGCTTGCGGGAAATTTACCGCGCTCAGGGCATCGAGGTGCCGGATCATGTGATCAAGGAAGGCGTTCAGGCGCTCAAGGAAAAACGGTTTGCCTACACCCCTCCAAAGCCGTCTTTTTCTGTCACACTCGCAAAGATATACGTCTCGCGCGGGCGCTGGATGGGGCTGGTCGCAGCAGGCTTCGCCGCGATCGCTCTTGCCTTGGGCATCTATCAGTTTGGCATTTCCGGGCCCGCAAAAGCCAAGGCCGAGAAACAGCGGCTCGTAGCCGCCGCGCAGGCCGAAACGCTCAAGACCGACTTAGAAGAAATACTTCCCGCAGAGCTGACACAAATCCGCACCGCGATCTCTGATATCTCAGACGATAGCCAAGCCGACCGCCTCGCTGAAGGTTATTTTCAAAGCGGGGTCGCCGCCCTCGACAGGCGCAATGCGGATGAGGCGCGCAGCGCCATTGAGAACCTGAAAGCCCTGCGCACAGATCTAGCTTCGGTCTATGATGTGCGCGTGGTTTACGGCGCAAATGAACCCCGCTCCGGTATCACTCGCCTGAATGATGATGCCCCCGGCAGAACAAATTATTACCTGATCGTCGAAGCGATTTCCCCGACGGGCGCAAAGCTTGAGCGCACGGTGGTCAGTCAGGAAGATAATGAAACACGCCGCACAACGCGCTGGGGCCAGCAGGTCAGTGAAGCCGCCTTCTACCGTGTCTCCGCCGACAAGCAGGATGATCGTATCATCCAGGATGCCATTATTGGCCAGAAATCTGCCGGAAAACTCGATCCTGTCTACACGATCGAGACCACTGGCGGCGCGATTCTGGAGTGGTGACGATGGGCTATAGAATTACCGGCTTTGAAGCCCTGCAAAATTTCGACACCACGCTGCAGCGCCTTCGCAAAAAGGTCGCTGACGCCATCGACGCGGCTGAAGAGCTTGATCACCGCGAAGCTGACATCCAACATGAGCAGCTCGACCATTTTCGCACGCTCGCAGAGGTTCGGCTCGGCCTCATCGAGCGCGGAGAGGCTGACCTCGCAGACCGCGCGCACCGCGAAGCGAAAGCTCTCCTAGAGCAACACGATGCCTATGTCGCCGACGAAGCCAAACAGCTGGCCGCCGCCGCAAAAGCCATCAAAGCGCTGGAAGACGAGCGCACCAAACTCACCAAGACACGCGCCGAGCAGCTGGACGCGTATGAAACGCTGGTCGCCTCTGTGGAGACCAAGCTTCAAACTGATCCGGACTATATCGCGCTTGTTGCGGCGAGTGATGATGCCAACAGCATTGCTGAGCGCGCCGAGCTGAAACTTGCGGTCTCTCAAGAAGAACTTGAACAAAAAGGCGAGCCTTATCGCACCGATCCGCTTTTTTCATATCTCTGGAAGCGCGGTTTCCGCACTACCGATTATAAAGGCGGCGGTCTGTTCAAGATGTTGGACGGCTGGGTCGCAAGGCTCTGCAAATATGATGACGCCCGCGCCAATTATGCCCGCTTGAATGACATTCCGGTCTGGCTCGGGGAACATGCGGCGGATCAAAACACTAAGGCAGATAAAGCGCTGGCCACCCTTGAAGCGGCTGAGACAAAGGCGCTAGCAGATGCTGGCGCGGTTGAGGCTGAAACCGCTGCACAGAACACACTCGCAGCGATCGGGCAGATCGACGGCGATCTGGTCAGTGAGGAAACCCGCCATGGCGCGCTCGCCGAAATGCACGCGCAGGCCCTGGCTAAAAAAATCGGCCCCGCCAATGATGCGCGTAAAGTCCTGAGCGACAGCCTGCAAACCCTGCCCTTCCCGAACCTGCGCCGTCTCGCCTCAGAGACCCTGACCCAGGAAGATGACCGCCTCGTCAATCATCTGGTTGACCTTCGAAAAGAGGAATTATCGCTCGAGTTGGAAGCAGAGCAGATCAACGCCCTGCCGCGCAGCCTCAAAGCCAGCCTGGGCAATCTTGAACGCCTGCGCAGGCAGTTCAAAAGCGCGCGCTTCGATAGCGCCTATGCCATGTTCAAACCAGCCGTGGTCGAAGACGCCATTCGCGGCATCCTGGAGGGGCACACCAATCCGGACAAAGCCTTTCGCCGGCTGCAATCCTCCGTTCGCAAGCGCAAACCGCGTACCGATCCCGGCTTTGGCGGACGGTCGCGCAATCAGACCTTGGGCCTTCCCGATGTTCTGGGCGAAGTCGCCTGGGAAATCCTGAAGCAAGGCAGCCGTGGCCGGTCTATTGGTCTGCCCACACGCAAACCCTCTCGTCGACCAACGCGGCGCAGATCCAAAGGTCCCAGCATTGGGAGCAGCCGAGGCGGTTCAAAAAAACGCGGCGGTTTCCGCACCGGCGATGGCTTCTAGCCAGCAGCGAAGCCCCTCAAACTTGTAGACATGTGAAGTGGCGACCCCTGCAGGATTCGAACCTGCGACCGTCCGCTTAGAAGGCGGGTGCTCTATCCAGCTGAGCTAAGGGGCCGTCCCGGCAAACGCCTTAATCTGAAACCGCAATGATTAAAAGGCATCATTGCGGCTGGCTGCATCTCTCTGAACAGAAACAGAAAATCGACACCGACGGAAAGGCCGCCTGTACGCGTTAAACCTAGGATAGAATTCAGAAAACGCTTCAGAAACGAAGAGGGATTTGGTAATTCGCTTATTAGGAAGTGGTCAAAGAACCATAGGGAGAGAAACATGAACGTCCAGACTATACGTTTGTTACAAACAACGGCTCTTGCCCTGGCTATTGGTTTGACAGCTTGCGGAGGAGGAGGAAGTTCTGGATCAGCCAGTGTTCCTGGTTCTGGTTTAGCGCCGCCACCACCGCCTCCCCCACCACCACCTCCGCCACCACCACCTCC
>CAZGVG010000004.1:0-5449 GCA_964528975.1 uncultured Hyphomonas sp. | reverse complement strand
TGTTTAATTAATTTTATATTAAAGACATTACCGCTGATCCACAATCGGCCCCCCCCTCCGCCACCACCACCCCCCTCGGGCGCGTTCGACAGTCAAACCTCAACAGCAAGATTTTTAACACAGGCCACTTTCGGCGCGACGCTTGATGATGTTCAGGCGCTGACGGGAACAGCGCCGTCAGATTGGATTGTGGCAGAGTTTAACAAAGCGCCGAGCAACAATTTGAGCTATGTTCAGAATGCGCTTGAAGCGCCAGGGGCCCGCGACTCATCGGGAGGCCCCACCTTTCAAGGACGGCATACGCCTAATTTCTCGTTTTGGTATAATGCGATAGAAGGCGAGGACCAATTGCGGCAACGCATGGCATTTGCCTTGTCCCAGATTCTGGTCATCTCTAATTCCAGTTCGAACGATCTGTTCGATCAACCTGAAGCAGTTGCCTATTACCAAGATATTCTCGTGCGCAACGCCTTTGGCAACTATCGCGAGCTGTTGGAAGAGGTCACTTATGCGCCCGCTATGGGACAATACTTGACCTATATACAGAATACAAAAGGTGATGCTGCCATAGGACGTATGCCAGACGAAAACTATGCACGAGAAGTGATGCAGCTGTTTACGATTGGCCTCACTGAATTGAATATGGATGGCTCTGTTGTCCTGGAAAACGGAGCCCCTGTAGAAACCTATGATAATCAGGATGTAACCGGACTAGCCAAAGTTTTCACAGGCCTAAGCTTGGAAGGAGATGCTTTCTTTTTTGGCTTTAATGAACTGAGTTCAGATGCCGTTTATAGCCCGATGAAAGTCTTCCCTGAATGGCACTCAGAACTTGAAAAGAGCTTTCTGAACACAACAATACCCGCAGGAACAAATGCAGAGGACAGCATAGATCTCGCCCTCGACGCTTTGGTTGAGCATCCGAATACGGCGCCCTTCCTTGCGCGGCAATTGATCCAGCGCTTTGTCACCTCAAACCCTGACGCTGCTTATATAGAGCGTGTTGCAACGGCATTCGCCAATGGTACTTTCACCCTTCCAAACGGAAGCACTCTTGGGGATGGTCGCCGGGGGGATTTATCCGCAACAATTGCAGCGGTTCTTTTCGATAGCGAAGCGCGCGATTCAGATAACCGAGAGGATGCTGATTTCGGTAAGGTTCGCGAACCTGTTTTACGTCTCACCCAGTGGGCGCGAACCTTTGATGCAAGCCCGATTACACCCAAGGAAACCTACTTACTCTGGAATACCAGCGGGCCGGACAGTCTTGCTCAAGGACCTTATCAAGCTCCCTCCGTGTTCAACTTTTATCGACCCGGCTATGTCGCGCCAGGCACAGAAACCGGGGCAGCCGGCCTAACGATGCCGGAACTTCAGCTGGTCAATGCTAATACGATTTCCGGCTATACGAACTTACTGACCTATTTTGTCTTCGCGTTTAGGGGAGATAATCAGACACAAGCTGAAAAGGACAGTTTTCAGCCCGACTATACTGACGAACTGGCTTTGGCAGATGACCCAAGCGCTCTGATTGAGCATCTAGACCTACTTTTGACCTATGGGACGACCTCAGCTGAAACCAAGGCAACAATCCTGACCTTTCTGGAGGACCTTCCTCTGGAAGTCCCAAGTGACCCTAGTTATGACGGCCCACTCTTAAGGGTCCGTTTGGCGGTCCTGATGATGATGACATCCCCAGACTATACCGTACAGCGCTAGGAGGAATGACTATGAAACCAACCAGACGGACATTCCTCACAGGCGCAAGCGCGCTCAGCGCGGCAACTTTAGCTGGGCTTGGCAGCAGCCTTGCCGCATTTCAGGCCAGCGCGGCAGACACAGGCGGTTACAAGGCTCTTGTCTGTGTGTTCTTGCTCGGCGGGCTGGACAATCACGACACGGTTTTTCCGTATGATCAGACCTCCTATGATCGCTACGCGCAAATCCGCTCGCAATTGCTGGACCAGTACCAGAATATGCAAGGCGGCTCGACCCGCGCACGCAACAGGTTGCTGGCGCTGAACCCGTCAAATGCAGCTGATTTCGCCGGACGTGAATTTGCCCTGCCAGAAGAAATGTCGGGCATCAAAGCCCTCTTCGATGCTGGAAACGCGGCGATTGTAGGTAATGTCGGACCGCTTATTCAGCCGATTACCAAACAGCAGTTTGAAGATGAATCTGCGCCTCAACCCAAGCGCCTCTTCTCGCACAATGATCAGCAATCGACCTGGATGTCGAGCCAGCCGGAAGGTGCACAGTTTGGGTGGGGTGGACGCTTTGCTGACGCTGCCTTGAGCGCCGGGGCCAATGGCACGAGCCCGTTTACGACCCTAACCAGTCTTGGGAATGAGCTGTTCCTGACCGGGCAAATCGCGCGGCCCTATCAAATCGGCCTTGAAGGCGCGCCCGAAATTGAAGCCTTGAACTTCTTCACCCCTAATGGGGATGCAAGCGGTGAGCAGATCTATCAAAAGCTACGCGACCATTTCGAAGCGATGGATTTTAACCGATCAAACTTGATCGAGCGCGATATTGCCAACACCATGCGCGGCGCGCTGGCGACAAATGAAGCCTTCAATACAGCGCTTGAAAACTTGCAGCCCTTCACAACCACCTTCCCGCAAGATTTCCTTGGCCAGCAGCTTCAGGCCGTTGCGCGCACGATTGCCATCAAGGACTCGCTTCTGGTCAATCGTCAGGTTTTCTTCGTCGCGATTGGCGGCTTTGATACCCACTCCAACCAAGTTGGGGATCTCCCTGGTTTGCAGCGCGAGATTGATGGCGGCGTCGTTGCCTTCCACAATGCGATGCAGGAAATCGGACTGGGCAATGATGTGACGCTGTTCACCGCTTCTGACTTTGGCCGCACGCTGGCGATCAATGGCGACGGCACTGATCATGGCTGGGGCAGCCATCACTTCATTGTCGGGAATGCAGTTCAGGGCGGGCAGATTTATGGGGAGATGCCGCCTTATGATCTTGGCCATGCACAAGATGCCGGAAATGGGCGCCTTATCCCAACCACTTCGGTTGAGCAGTTTGCAGAGCCGCTTGGGCGCTGGTTTGGCCTGAATGATACTGAAATCGCGAATGCTTTGCCGAACCTGTCAAACTTCACAGGGCCGGGACTTGGTTTTGTCTAAATGATGCCTAGTGCGTCCAAGGCTGTTTGCGCGTTGATGAGAAGTTTTCCGAATAGGATTTTACCAGTCTCTTACGCTCGCGCGCTTCGTCTACAGAGAAAGTAAGGCCTTCACGTTTCGCATAAGCAATGGCTTGCTCTCGGCTTTCAAAGTGAAGACGAACCTGCCCGGTTGTATCATTGATGCTGGTCCAACCCATGACCGGATCACTTGAGCGCTTGGCCCCGCTTGCAAATTCCAGAACCCAATCTTTGGCTTTTCCGCGTCCAGACTGCATTGCCGTCTTTGCGGGTTTGTAGATGCGAGCGTCCATAACCGATCCTCAAAGAAGAAAATGGTCGGAGCGAGAGGATTCGAACCTCCGACCCCCTGGTCCCAAACCAGGTGCGCTACCAGGCTGCGCCACGCTCCGGCCTCCCGGTATACTGTCGGTTTTTGGGGTTTCAACCCTGTTTTTGCGGTCTTCGCAGTGTCTTGAACGTCGCATCCGCGCGCGCTGCCAGTTTTGTCCCTGAAATCAACAGATCCGCACTGACTTGAATAATCCCATTCGCCTGGCTGTGCACGATGGGATGCGCCTCAAGCCAATCATGCAGCCGCACCGTTTCATAGTAATGCAAAGTCAGCTTCAGCGTGACCGACATTTTCTGGGTCGCTGACCAAACTGCCACGGCCAGCGAGCGGTCCGCAAAGGCGCTCGCCATTCCGCCATGCAAAAAGCCGAGGCCATTGCAATGCCGGTCCAGTACAAACAAGCCGCTGCGCAGATCGCTCGCCGCCTGCGCCTCATAGACGGGGCCATTATGATTGGTAAATTTGCCGCGCGAGCTTGAAAGCGCAAAGCCGTCTGGAACCGTTAGATGAGCCGGAAGCTCACTCTCCCGCATCTTCAGTCACAGCCTCAGGCCCAGCATCTTCAGTCACCTCAAGACGATCGGTATTTCCGAAAATCTCATGCACAATTGTATCGCCCGGTTGTAGACCAAGCTCAGCCGCCTGCCCGCCATTCAGTTCCAGCACGCCGCGCACAGGAACCCCCGGTGAAATCGTGCGCAGTGACCCCGGAACAGCATTGCGCGCAATCATCTCAATCGAGCCATCACTCGCAATGAACAGCATATCCAGCGGAATAAGCGTGTTCTTCATATACATGGATGGCTCATAAGGCGGATCAAAGTCGAACAGCATGCCTTTGTCGGCGTCCATGCTTTCGCGGTTCATCAGGCCATAGCTAATTTCTTCGCGATCATTCGCCACCTCAACGGTGAACGCGTGGACCGCATCTCCGCTAATAATCGTCAGTGGATCAATGGCCATTGGGTCCGCGCTGACAGGGCCAGTGGCAAAGGCGAAAAGCGCAGCAAGCGCTGAAAAACGGATCATGCTCATTCCCTATCTTTAGCTATCACAGCAAGGCGCCGCAACCGGCTTCATCAGAAGGGCTAGCGTTTAATCAGGACCACATTTTGACCCTTTTGGCCCTCACCCGTAATCACATCAAGTTCCATGCCGGTTTCCAGAATATCCACCCCGGCTTTGCGCATGACAGAGATATGGACGAAAATATCTTCCACCATCCCGGGACGATTGACGAAGCCAAAGCCTTTCGCCGCATTAAACCATTTGACGATAACGCGCTCATACACGGTGGCTTCTTCGCTGTCGCGCACGACCGCTGCGCGTGGGCGATCCATCTCAACAATTGTCAGCACCTGCCAACCACGATCCCGCTCAACAATATCGCAAACGATCTTTGCCCCTTCATCAGAGCTATTCTCGCCATAGGCCCGCAAACAGGAGACATGCAGCATCACATCCTGATTCAAGATCAAACCCTCAACAGACTCAGGCAGAATGAAGCCATAGCCCTTGGCCGGGTCAAACCATTTGACTCGTCCAGTCAGGCGTACGCTAGGTTCAGCATCTGGTTCTGGTGTCTGTTCAGCCGCGTCTGTCACGACAATCAACCCCCGTTGTTAACCACACTTTTAGAACGCGGCAGACATGCTGTCACGCGCATTTGCTCAGTCTTAAGGCTGAAAGTTCAGTTGCGATGTAAAAGTGGCACTCCCTAGGGGAATCGAACCCCTCTTTCCAGGTTGAAAACCTGGCGTCCTAACCGATAGACGAAGGGAGCGCTCGGTTCGAAAGGCGGATATAGACAAGCGGCTTTCGCCTTGCAACCTCAATTGCAGGCCTTGCGACTATTTTTTACAGCGCCCGCCCATTTCCTGCGCGCTATCTCAAAAGCTCCTGGCGTTGCATCCGCATCTTTATGCAAACCTATTCTTCGATACAGCAGAGAG
>CAZGVG010000003.1:28968-54034 GCA_964528975.1 uncultured Hyphomonas sp. | reverse complement strand
AGCCTGAACCGGAGTCTCTGAAGAGTACTATCATAACGCTTATTCCTGCCGGGATTGCTGGCGGTATTATGGGTTATTTCGTCACCCAATTGATTTTGGGGGCGCTTTAATCATGCTTTTGGCCTCATCAAAAATAAAGTCGATGCGTCTGGACAAAGGCTGGACGCAACAAGACCTTGCCGAATTCTGCGATGTGAGTGTCAGGACAATTCAACGCGTCGAAAAGGACGGCATTGCCTCGCTTGAAACAACGTTGGCGCTGGCCAGCGTGTTCGAAGTTGATAAAGCCACTTTTTTGGAAACTCAGCCCAGCATATCCGGCGGTTTTAGTGTGCCCCGCAAAATACTGCCTTTGCTTGGTCTGACGTTGACTATCGGCTTTGTTTTTGGGCTGAGCGTTGGGTTTCTGATTTAGAGTCGCCGAGAGGCCAGAACAGCCCGCGACTTAAGCTCCTCAGCTAACGTTCGCAGAACGCGATAATAGCCCTTACACACTCTAAACCTTCCCAAAATGCTTGCTGAGCTTCAGGCCCTGACCCTGATAGTTGCTGGTTTTGCCGCCATATAGCGCTTTGGGTTTGCCGAGCATCGGTTCATAAATAAGTTTTGCGACAGGTTGGCCATGCTCCAGAATGAACGGCACATCGCGGGACCGAACTTCCAAAACGGCGCGGCTACCGCCTTCATTGGTGCCGAAACCCGGATCAAAGAAGCCTGCATAGTGGGCGCGGAACTCACCAAGCTCTGGCGCAATTGGCGCCATTTCAGCGGCTTTAGAGGGCGAAACCTTCACAGTTTCCCGGCTGGCGAGAATATAGAACTCTTCGGGATCCAGCACCAAACGCCCGGCACGGGCATAAAGCGGCTCCCAAAACTCATGCACCTCATGGCGGCCAATGGCGCGTAAGTCGATCAGGCCCCCATGCGGCTTGGCACGCCATCCAACAGGCTGGCCGTCTGATTTATCAAGATCAATTGAGACTGTCTTTTCAGTTAGATCTGTGCTGCGTCCTTTACGAAGACGCAGTTGCGCGAGCCGATCACCTGGGCGAACAAGGATTGGAAAAGTCCGCGGGCTGATCTCCAGCCAAAGCGGACCAGAATATCCTGTTGGGACATCATCAAAGGCTTTTGATTTATTCGTCACCACACGCGTAAATACATCAATCCGGCCTGTCGAGCTCTTAGGGTTCGCGCGGCCTGATATGCCAGCTGGCAGTTTCAGGCTCTCCTGTAATGGCACCAGGTACACGCAGCCTGTTTCAAGCACTGCGCCTTGCGGGGTCAGCTCGATACGGTGCAGCTCAATCCCTGGTTCGCGCAAGACATCGGCAACGCTGCGGTTAGGCCCTGGCAAAAAGCTCGCGCGGATTCGGTAGGCGTCAAAGGCGAGGCGCAAATCCAAGCTTGCAGGCTGAATCTGGTCACTATCAGGGGCGTTTTCACTGCGGATAGCGCCGTCAGTAAACAAGTCGGCCAAATCACGATCGGGTAGAACGCCCATATTTACATCAGCCATGGCTTGATCCCTTTACAGCCTAAGGCTTATGACGATGCGCTGGGAATGCAAAGGATTTCACCATGACAAAGCGCAGTGAAGGTTCGCCGGAAAACTGGGCCCCGACGACCAAACTGATACGCGGTGGAACACGGCGGTCTGAGTTTGGTGAAACGTCTGAAGCGATGTTCCTGACCTCTGGCTATGCTTATGACAGCGCCGAGCAAGCGGCCGCCCGCATGAGCGGCGACGAAGAGGGTTATGTTTATTCGCGCTATGGCAATCCAACAAATCAGATGCTGGCCGAGCGGTTGGCACTTCTGGAAGGCGCTGAAACCTGCCGGGTCACGTCATCTGGCATGGGGGCGATCTCTTCTGCGATGATTGCACCGTGTTCAGCAGGGGACCGTGTTGTCGCCGCAAGCGCGCTATTTGGCTCATGCCGGCACATTTGTACGACCATCTTGCCCCGTTACGGGGTTGAAACCGAACTGGTGGACGGCAGCGACTTTGAAGCCTGGAAGAAAGCACTTTCCAAGCCCACGCGGCTGGTCCTGATCGAAAGTCCGTCAAATCCGCTGCTGGAGGCGGTGGATATAGCGGCTGTCGCAGAGCTGGCCCACGCGGCTGGCGCAAAGCTTGTGGTTGATAATGTCTTCGCCTCCCCGATTTTGCAGAAACCGCTAGAGCTTGGGGCTGACATTGCGGTCTATTCAGCGACGAAGCATATGGACGGGCAGGGCAGGGTGCTGTGCGGGGCGATTCTTGGCGACACCGAGTTCATTGAGGAATTTATCGACCCTTGGTTGCGACATACCGGTCCCGCCGCCTCACCCTTCAATGCGTGGATCGTACTGAAAGGGCTCGAAACGCTGGATTTAAGGGTCAGAAAAGCCTCTGAAACTGCCGCGAAGCTTGCTGACATGATCGCAACGCACAAAAATGTGCAGGCTGTGCGCTATCCCGGCCGTGAAGATCATCCCCAATATGCCGTCCACAAAAAACAGATGAGTGCGGGCGGAACGCTGATTGCATTTTCAGTCAAAGGCGCGCGCAAAGAAGCATTTAAGGTTCTGAACAGCCTGCAACTGGTGGATATTTCAAACAATCTTGGGGATACAAAATCCCTTGCCTGCCATCCCAGCTCTACAACCCATCGCGCGCTGAGCGAAGAGGAGCAGCAGCAAATGGGACTAGATGAAAGCTGGATCCGCTTATCTGTCGGGTTGGAAGCGATGGAGGACCTAGAGCGGGACCTGACACACGCGCTTAATTCGCTTTGAAAACAGGCCCGGCATCACAGCTTGCGCACGTCTCAGCCGCGGGGTTGAGATCAAGTCGCTTCAAACTGATCTCTTTGTTGCAAGACAGGCATATTCCGTAGGTTCCAGTGGCCAAACGGCTGAGCGCGCTTTCTATCAGAGCTAGCGCTTGAACATCACAGCACTCGTTATGGGTGCGAACATTGCTGCAGCGCCGATCGCCCTTCGCTGGTGCAACCTGATCGGCGCGTTTCGAGCGTAGATCGGTTCCCAAAGCGACGGCCACATCCTCATCCAAGAGATCTCGCGGCGTCTTCATTTAATTATCCTGTTGACTCTTTAAGGGCTTGGCAAGCCTCGCCAGGCAAAAGAAATCCTGTACATATCGAAAAACAGCAGATTCTATCGGAGATTACCCCATGAGCGACGCTTTCCCTTTACAGATGAATGGCGTCAGCAAGTGGTTTGGAAGCTTTCAAGCGGTTCGCAATCTCGATTTCGAAGTCCCACAAGGTTCAATTGTTGGCTTTCTTGGGCCGAATGGCGCTGGTAAATCCACCAGCCTGCGCATGGCGCTGGGAGTATTGTCACCCGATCGGGGAACAACAACGCTCTTTGGTCAACCGCCAAACCTAGAGGCGCTAAAGCGGGTTGGGTTTCTGCCCGAGGAGCGAGGCCTTTATAAGAAAATGAGTGCCAGACAAATCATTACCTATTTTGCGCGCCTCAAGGGCATGTCTCATAGCGATGCAAAGGCTCGCGCGGACGAGTTATTAGAGATGATGGGTCTCGGGGATTTTGCCCGAAGCCGCGTCACACGCCTGTCAAAAGGCATGGCGCAGAAAGTTCAAATTCTGTCAGCGCTGGCCCATCGCCCGGAATTTTTGATCCTTGATGAGCCGTTTTCAGGTCTCGACCCGGTTAATCAGCAGGCTTTGGAAGACCTGATCATTGAGGAGCATAAGCGCGGCGCAACTATTGTTTTCTCAACCCATGTCATGGAGCATGCCGAACGGCTTTGCGAGAAAATCGTGATGATGGCGCGCGGACGAAAAGTGTTTGATGGCACTCTGGAAGAGGGCATCACCACACTTGGGCGGGCCGTACGCATTGGGGTTTCCGGTGAGTTTAATCTAGGCGAAGCGCTTCTTCCGTCCGGGTTCGAAGCCTCTAGGGAAGGTGAGACGTGGCGCGTTTTGTTACCGCCCGGGCGCGATGCGCAAGATGCGTTGCGCGCCGCGATTGACCTTAACGCACCAATAACCAACTTTACCCCGGAAGAGGCCCGACTTCGCGATGTATTTGTCTCCCTCGTGAGTGAGGCCGAGGCTCAGGATTTGACCAATTCTCTTACCGCTGATGCCGCCAAAGCGAAGGAAGCTGCATAATGTTTTCGACCTATCTTGTCGCCCGCCGCGATTATCTTGGCTATGTCACTGCATGGGGATTCTGGCTTGGCCTACTATTCACGCCCGTCATCATGGGCGTTTTCATGTTCGCGCCGATTCTTGCCGAGCAGGCTCAACCGACACGCTATTTCTCAGTTCTGGAAACTGGGAACGCCTTTTCAAAGGCAATGGCCGTTGAGCTAGACGCGGGCGATGCCCGCCAAGCACGCAATCTCGTAGACCCGATTGCGATAGCTCAAAACAAAGACAGCGAGAAACTGAAGCTGTTTGATCAGGCAAGGGATAATGGGGCGACGACACTGGAAGCGGTAGAAGCTGCTGGTGGCCAGCAGGTTACACTGCCCCAGAACAATTACGTCCTTATTCCAACGCCCGCCCGCACGATAGACGAATTAAAACCCTACCTTCTTGGCGAGAAACTTGTTGATACGCCGGAAGGACCGCAACCCCTCTTTGCGTTTTTTGCCATCGAAGAGGGAAGTGAAGAAATCCAGTACTGGAGCGAAAACCTGCAAGCAAATACGCTTCAAAGCCTTGCTTTATCAGCCGAGCGGAAAATTTCAGAGGAACGTATCTTTTCTGAAGCTGGGGTTAGCAGAACGCTTATTTCCGAAGCACGAAAAGGGCGCAGGGAGATTGTCGCGCAAAGAACGAATCCGGTTTCCAGTGATGGAAGCAATAAAGTTACCTTGGCGGATCGGGCCCCATTCATTGTGTCGATCATTATGGCTTTCGTGCTCTGGTTCCTCATTTTCTCGGTTATCAACTATTTGCTGATGGGTACGATTGAAGAACGCTCGAACAAGATCTTTGATAGCCTTCTCACCTCCGTAAAGCTACCCAACCTGCTCGCTGGAAAGTTGCTTGCCGTTCTCGCCCTCGCGCTGACGCTGATGGCCTTTTGGGGTATTGGCTCGACGCTCATATTTGCATTTGGGGCTGGTAACTTGCCCCAGGGCATGAGTGCAAATATCGGAACTGTGGCCGCCGCAGCGCTGAACCCGATGATTATTCTGCCGGCTATTATCAGCTTTGTGCTTGGGTATCTGATGTATGGCGCTCTTTTCCTCGCGCTTGGCTCATTGTGCGACACAATCCAGGAAGCCCAAACCCTGATGACCCCGCTTATCGTCATGCTTATGGCACCGCTCTTTATGCTGACCTTTGCGATCAGTGATGCAGAATCGGCGGTGATCCAGATCATGTCCTGGGTGCCGGTGTTTACACCTTTCCTACTCATCTTGCGGATGCCTACTGAACCACCGCTTTGGGAAGTTCTGGCTCAGCTTGGCCTGATGGCTGTCACCGCCTTCGGTATTCTTTATCTTGCGACACGGGTTTACCGCGCCGGCGCTGTTCACGGGGCTGGGGTCAACGATGTCTGGGCCTTCTTTGGGAAGCTGATCCCGAGCAAGAAGCAAGAAACTTGAGGAAGATGCGGCGGGCTGATTAGACAGTTTGTCAACCCTGCTTGACATGTAAAGCTTGCTTGTCTATATGACAATCATAGCTGACATGGAGGCCAAGATGTCTGTGGCTCTCAAATACCCTTTTCGGAACGCCTTTCTGATCGCAATCATCTGCTTGGGTCTCCAATTGGCTCTGTCTATCACGGGCTCAATCCCAAGCATCATGATCCCATTTGTATCCTTGCTCGTGGTTATTCCTGTCGGCAGCCTTTTGCGCAGAGCAAAAGAAACCGTCAAAAGAACTCAAGATTTCGAATCGCTCGTGATTTAGACCCTGATCGGAACCAACCTTATGACTCAACACTCATTCAAAACTGCGCGCAGGCGCTATATGCGTATTTTCTGGCCCTTGATGGCCCTCTATGTCGCAATCGTCATTGGCGGCAGCTTCTATCTAAACACACTAGAAACCGAACCAACCTGGCTGCAAACCACGATTGCGCTCGGCGCAGCTTTACCTGTCGTCGGCATTTTATTCATGATGCTGCGATATTTCAACGAGACCGATGAATACACACGGCTTTTGCAGCTACAGGCGTTTGCCTGGGGCGCTGTAATCACTGTCAGCGCGGTGTTTATTATTGGCTTTCTGCAGATGTTTGAAGCGCTAGGGGCCATTGAGGTCTTCTGGTTCGGACCAGCTTTCTTCCTGAGCTACGGCTTGGCCTACAAGTTTATAGGAGGCAAGGAGTGCACATGAAGAATATAATCCGGGTCCTTAGAGCTGAGAAAAGCTGGAGCCAAGCCGCGCTTGCAGATCAACTTGGTGTTTCAAGGCAATCTGTAAATGCCATTGAAACCGGGAAGTATGACCCATCCTTGCCGCTCGCCTTTGCCATCGCCAAGCTCTTTGGGCGCTCAATCGAAGACATATTTGACGATGAAGAAACTACAGCCCTAGCGGCTGAGTAGATCAATATAGAAATCCAAGCCAGCGCCTAAGGTTTAAGCCTATTATGGGGCTATTCTGATTAAATGTACGAATGATTCCAGAACTCTAGCTGCGTTTTGCGGTGAGCTTCCGGCATAAGTCGTCCAATTGTTCGAGATCGCGATACTTTATCCGCAACTCACCGCCTTTGGTCTGTTGACGAATATCGACTTTAAGCCCCAAAACGCGCGCTAAATCGCTCTCTAGCGCCTCGGTATCAACATCCTTATGCGCCTGCTGAACTTTTTTGGCCACTGTATCGAGAGAGCCCCCAGCTTTCAGGCGCTTAACAAGGGCCTCAACGTCACGAACAGACATTGATTTCGCGACCGCCATATCAACGACGCGGCCGGGATCATCTGCGCCCAAAGCTGCACGGGCATGCCCAGCTGAAATTCGACCCTGACGGAGATGTTCTCGCGCAGTTTCGCCAAGGTTCAACAGCCGGATCGTGTTAGATATATGCACACGTGATTTTCCAACACTGTCGGCCAAGTCTTCCTGGGTACGGCCAAAGCGCTTCATCAGCGCGCCATAAGCCTCAGCTTCCTCCAGCGGATTAAGATCGGAACGCTGAACATTCTCGATAATCCCAACCTCAAGAAGTTGCAGCTCATCCATATCACGAACAACCGCGGGAATGGTTTTAAGGTCCGCGCGCTGAGCCGCGCGCCAACGCCGCTCACCCGCAACAATCTGATAACGCCCAGGCGCATCCGGATCCGGCCGCAGCAAGATTGGCTGAAGCACACCTCTCTGCTTAATTGAATCTGCAAGCTCGTCGAGCTCATCTTCGGAAAACGTACGACGCGGCTGGGCGGGGTTTGGGCGAATATCTTTCAGGCTAAACTCAGATACAGACGGCACATCACCCGAAGGGCTAGCACTGTCGGTTGGCGTAAGGCCAACACCTTCCACTTCGCCGATCAGAGCTGACAGGCCCTTGCCTAAACGCTTTTGTTTTCCACGTGCTGGATCGGCCAAGGGAGTCTATCCTCGTAAATTGCGTTCGCGTTGCAACATTTCAGATGCAAGCCGGATATAAGCCTCACTGCCAGGGCAGCGATAGTCATACAGCAAAGCCGGTTTGCCGAAGCTCGGGGCCTCAGAAAGCCTAACATTACGTGGAATGACCGTATTATAAACCTTATTGCCAAGGACGGAGCGAACCTCATCGGCAACCTGATCTGACAGATTGTTCCGGCGGTCATACATGGTCAGAACAACGCCTTGAATGTCCAAGTCTGGATTCAGGCCGCTGCGAACAAGCTCAACCGTCTTCAAAAGCTGACTTAATCCTTCCAAAGCAAGGAATTCGCACTGCAAAGGCACCAATAAGGAGTCAGATGCTGTCATCGCGTTGATCGTTAGAGCCGAAAGCGAAGGCGGACAGTCAATCAGGATGTAGTCATACTCGGGCAGACCGCGTGCAGGTGCTTCCTGAACATAGGCCCGCAATGCATTGCGAAGGCGGTAAGACCTATGCGGGTCATCGGAAAGCTCAGTCTCAACGCCAGCTAGGTTCTCGTCACCCGGCACAATATCAAGGCGTGGAACCAAAGTGTTCAGGACAGCTTCGCCAAGAAACTCATTATGCACGACAACATCATAAGTAGTCAGCTGACGTTCTGGACGCGTAATCCCAAGACCGGTTGAGGCATTGCCCTGAGCATCAAAATCAATAACCAGTACGTTTCGGCCAACCGCCGCCAATGCCGTCCCTAAATTGATGGAAGTTGTGGTCTTACCCACACCGCCCTTTTGGTTGGCGATCGCCAATATGCGTGTTTTAGGGTTCGACACGTGAAACCTCCGATATTTTCAATATTGCCCCATCCCCAGTCTTGCTGGGAATCGCTTCATAAGCGAATTTCCAAGATTCTTGAGCCGCCGTCAATTCTTCTTCCCAGCGGCGCCCCTTTGGAAAGACGCCATACGCGCCATCAAGCAGCCATGTAGATGCGTACTCTATAAGCTTAGGCAGCGGCGCAAACGCCCGAGCTGTCACACATTCAGCGGCTATATTCTTGATGTTTTCGACACGGCCTTGCCTCACTTTAGCTGGCAAGCTTGCTGCTGAGATTGCGGCGCGCAAGAAAGCGCATTTCTTGCCAACTGTCTCAATCATTACGATTTCAGCGTCAGACTGATGCAGTCCCGCCGCAAGAACAAGACCAGGGAATCCTGAACCAGATCCCAAATCGACAGTGCGGCCATGCGGAGGGATGAGCGGCTGCAGTTGCAGCGAATCAAAGACGTGCCTGCGCCAAACCTGTTGAAATTCAGACGGGCCGATTAAATTGATTTTACCTCGCCACGCGTCGAGCTCCCTAATGATGAGGACGAGCTTTTCGAGTGTTTCACGTGAAACATCCACGTACTCAACAAGCGATTCGGGCCCAAAACCATCTTTATCCACCATTTAAGCAACCGCTTCTTTGGGTGTTCGCCGTTTCACAAATGCGAGCAAAGCCGTTAGCGCCCCGGGTGTCATGCCCTCAATACGGGACGCTTGTCCTAAAGTACCAGGCTTTATCAATTCCAGTTTGCTGCGAATTTCGTTGGTTAAGCCACCAACCTGCGAGTAATCTAGGTCAGACGCCAGAAGCAGATCCTCTTCACGGCGAAGCGCTGCCACATCTTCTTTCTGACGCTCAATATAGCTGGCATATGTCGCTTCAATCTCAAGCTGCGCCCGGATTGCAGGCTCAAGCGTTTCGACTGCCGGAAAAGCTTCTTCAAGCGTCGTCATGTTAATGTCGGGATAGGCGAGGTAATCCCAGGCCTGCCGAGTCTGACCATCCTGGTTGACTTTCCAACCAAGCTTTGAGGCCTCACTTGGCGTCATCTTGAGATCTTGAAGTAAGGTCCGACCCAAATCCAACTTGGTATGTTTCACGTGAAACATCTCAGCCCGCGCTTTATGTACTAGTCCAAGATCGATGCCGCGCTGCGTCAAGCGCTGATCCGCATTATCGGACCGTAGGGACAGACGGTATTCTGCCCTCGACGTGAACATTCGATAGGGTTCTGTCACGCCTTTAGTGACAAGATCGTCAATCAAAACGCCGATATAAGCTTCGGCGCGGTCAAATTTTTCAATGTCCTGCCCGCGTGATTTGCGAACAGCATTCATGCCAGCGACCAGACCTTGCGCGCCGGCTTCTTCATATCCAGTCGTTCCATTGATTTGCCCTGCGAGAAATAGGCCAGGAAGCGCTTTCACTTGTAACCCGTAATCAAGAGCGCGAGGGTCAACATAGTCATATTCAATTGCGTACCCATATTCGAGAACCTCAACGGTTTCCAAGCCTTCAATGGTTCGGATGAAAGCATCCTGGACATCTGTTGGAAGCGATGTGGATATCCCGTTTGGATAAACCGTCGCATCGTCCAGGCCCTCAGGCTCCAAAAAGATTTGATGCCGCGTTTTGTCGGCAAATCGATCAATCTTATCCTCAATTGAGGGACAGTAGCGCGGGCCTCGCCCAGCGATTGCCCCTGAATAGACCGCAGACTTTCCAAGATTATCCGCAATAATTTTGTGCGTCTCAGGATTGGTAAACGTAATCCCACACGAAATCTGTGGAACCTGAATCGCCTTGGTCGCATAAGAAAACGGTATCGGCGACTCATCCGCAGGCTGCTGCTCAAGGCGCGGCCAATCAATTGTGTCACCATTTAAACGCGCCGGGGTTCCTGTCTTGAGACGGCCCATTGGCAGATCCAAGGCATAGAGCCGATCCGATAAACCGATCGACGGCGCTTCTCCAACCCGGCCCGCTGGAATACGGTCTTCCCCCCGATGGATCATCCCTTTCAGAAAGGTGCCGGTCGTAATTACCACAGCAGCGCAGGAATATTCTGTCCCAGAGCCACCAAGGACGCCTATGACTTTGCCATTCTCAGTGAGAGCATCTTCGACAGCATCTTCAATAACCGTCAGGTTCTCATGATTAAGTATTTCGACCTGCATCGCCTCCCGGTACAAAGCGCGGTCAATTTGGGCTCTAGGTCCCCAAACAGCTGGCCCCTTTGAACGGTTTAGCATCCGAAACTGAATACCAGCTTGATCCGCGACCCGCGCCATCAACCCGTCAAGCGCATCTATTTCCCGAACCAGATGACCTTTACCCAGGCCCCCAATAGCGGGATTGCAAGACATCTCGCCGATCGTGGCGATCTTGTGTGTAATAAGTGCAGTTCTGGCCCCAAGCCGCGCGGCAGCGGAAGCCGCTTCACAGCCCGCATGGCCACCGCCAACAACAATCACATCGAAATTTTGAGTTTCACTCATAGTCACAACCTCAATCGAGTTGCTTCATATCGGAAAAGGCGTGTTAAAAATAGACCTACTTACCAATGCAGAATGATGAAAAGACAGCGCCCAGAATGCTTTCGGTATCTACGTGGCCCGTGAGCTCGCCAAGTTTCCTGGCAGCAAGCCGCACTTCTTCAGCGATAAGCTCAGCGCCGTAAGACTGGTTAAGCGAAGTCTGCGCTTGTTTCACATGAAAGACTGCGGCTTCAATTCCTTGCCTATGTCTTGCTCGGGTCAACAATGGCGCGGATACTTTGCCGTGCATATCCGTGAGGGCTTCAACAATCGCGGCTTCTATTTCGGGAATGCCCAAACCAGAAGCCGCAGATGCAAACAATGTTTCACGTGAAACATTCGTTCGGTCAACCAAATCAGATTTGTTGGCGACGATAATGTCACCTGGTTGGACTTGGTCAGACTGGTCAAACTGTTCACGTATATCATAAAGCCAGATACGGATATCGGCCTCACTAGCAGCTTTTAAGGCACGGCGCACGCCTTCAGCCTCAACCACATCGTCGGTTTCGCGAAGACCAGCTGTGTCAGATAACCAAACCAAATAGCCACCAAGAACAAGTCTGACCTCAACAATATCGCGGGTCGTACCGGGTATGTCTGTAACAATAGCCGCATCACGCTTGGAAAGTTGGTTTAAAAGGGTCGACTTTCCGGCATTGGGCTTGCCAAGAATGGCAACCTTGAACCCATCGCGGATACGTTCTGTTACGTTCCCCTCAGCCAAGGCCATCTCGAACGTTGTTTTCAGAGCCTCCAGTTTAACCTGGACAGGCGCTTCAATACGATCGGGCGCGTCTTCTTCGTCGGGAAAATCAATACTGGCCTCAAGCAAAGCCAGACACTCTGTCAATTGCTCGCGCCAATCAGCATAGAGATGAGCCAATGCACCATCCATCTGCTTCAGAGCCTGGGTGTGCTGAGCCTCGGTTTCCGCTTCGATTAGATCTGCAACGGCCTCAGCCCGCGTAAGATCTAGTTTGCCAGCCTCAAAAGCGCGGCGTGTGAATTCACCTGGTTCAGCGAGACGAGCCCCAGCCTCCATACAAGCTTTAAGAGCCTTTTCAACAATGATAGTTCCCCCATGAAGGGAAATCTCAACCGTATCTTCACCTGTATAACTCTTCGGCCCCGGCATATACAGAACAAGACCGGTATCTATCTCCACCCCCGCAGCATTACGTAGCTTTCTGAGCATCGATTTCCGCGGCTCGAGTACGCCGCCGGATAGGAGCTGTTCTGTAATATATATTACAGCTGGACCAGATATTCTGATCACTGAAATCGCTGATGGCGGGCGACCCGTCGCGAGCGCACAAATTGTGTCGCGCGCGAAAGACATTGCTAGTTTTTCATCGCCTCGAAGAACTCATCATTCGTCTTGGTCTGTTTGAGTTTATCGAGAAGGAAATCAATTGCGTCAGACGTTCCCATCGGGTTCAAAATCCGCCGCAGGACATAAATCTTCTGAAGCTGTGACTTCTCTGTGATCAATTCTTCCTTACGCGTCCCGGATTTCATGATGTCCATGGCGGGGAATGTGCGCTTATCAGCAACTTTACGGTCCAGAACAATCTCAGAGTTACCCGTCCCTTTGAACTCTTCAAAGATAACTTCATCCATACGTGAGCCTGTATCGATCAGCGCCGTTGCAATAATTGTGAGTGATCCGCCATCTTCTACATTTCGTGCGGCGCCAAAGAAACGTTTTGGACGTTGAAGTGCGTTTGCATCGACACCGCCAGTGAGGACTTTACCTGAACTTGGAACGGTCGTGTTGTAAGCGCGGCCAAGTCTCGTGATCGAATCGAGTAGGATAACAACATCCCGGCCATGCTCAACCAGTCGCTTTGCTTTCTCGATCACCATTTCTGCAACCGCAACGTGGCGTGTTGAAGGCTCATCAAAGGTTGAAGATATAACCTCACCTTTAACCGAGCGCTTCATATCCGTTACTTCTTCCGGACGCTCGTCAATCAAGAGCACCAGCAGATAACATTCTGGATGGTTTTCCTCGATCGAAGCGGCAATATTTTGAAGCAGAACCGTCTTACCGGTTCTTGGCGGCGCAACAATCAGCGCACGCTGGCCTTTCCCGATAGGTGAAACGATATCGATAACGCGGCCAGAACGATCTTTTTTCGTCGGATCCTGGCTCTCCATAAGGAGCCGTTCTTCAGGATAGAGCGGCGTTAAGTTATCAAAGTGTACTTTTTGACGCGCTTTTTCAGGATCTTCAAAATTTATCGAGCTAACATCGGTCAGTGCAAAATAACGCTCATTCTCGCCGGGTTCCGCAATTGGGCCTTCAACCGTGTCACCTGTTTTCAGACCCGCTTTTTTCAAGACCTTTGGGCTGACATAAATATCATCTGGTCCGGCCAAATAGTTTGACTCTGGAGAGCGAAGGAACCCGAACCCATCCTGAAGGACTTCAACGACACCACGCCCAATAATCTCTACTTCTTGCTCCGCTAATTCCTTCAATATCGCGAAAAGCATATCCTGTGTTCGTAATGAGGAGGCATTCTCAACTTCAAGCATTTCAGCGTAAGCAAGGAGTTCAGTTGGGGATTTGGCTTTCAGTTCACGAAGGTACACTTGTGATGGCAGCTCAATTTCAGGTACAGTATCGGCCATAGGGCGTCAGTTTCCAGATTTTAGTAGGGAGATGTGGACTCGTGAAGAATCCTTCGCCGGACGGCAATTTGCAGGCATATGAGCAAATGCTCCGCTGAGGTCAAGTCCGTGCCTGTTACCGCTTAGAAAGGTTTAGTCACAGCAAGCAGGACAATTACGGCCATAATTACAAAGGGCAACTCATTCATCATCTTCAAGTTACGGGACGAAACCTCAAAACCGCCATTGTCAATTTTACGGCCTATCGCAACAAAATAGCCATGCAAACCTGAAAGCCCAACCACCAAAAGTAGTTTGACATGCATCCAGCCATTGCTCAGCAAAGCCGGGTTCAAGGCAAGCAGCGTTAGACCAAGAAGCCAGACAAGTAAGAGACCTGGTGTTAGAATAATCTTGCGCAGACGAGCCGAGGCATCTTTCATCGTCTCAAAGAGCGGCTCACCTGGCTTTGACTTGATCTGATGTAGTTTATAGCGCGGGAAAATCAGCAGTCCTGCGATCCAGGCAATAACGAAAATCAAGTGAACAGATTTGACGAAGAGATACATGTTCTAAGCCCCCTTTTCGCGAATGATTTGAACCACGCGCTCAACATGCGCAATTGGGGTTTCTGGGCGAACACCATGACCCAGGTTGAAAATATGTGGCCGATCTGAATAGGCTTCGAGAATTTCATGTACTCTGCGATCCATAGCTTCTCCGCCAGCGATAAGTAGTAATGGATCTAGATGCCCTTGAACCGCGAGTGTCCTTGGTATTTCAGACTTCACATAATCTGGGGAAATAGCTGTGTCCAAACCAACACCATGGATCGGAACCTGGCCAGTATAGGTTGGTAGCATCGTCCCTGCGCCGCGCGGAAACCCAATAATAGGAACATCTACGCCAAGTTCCCTCACCCGCTTCACCAAAGATGCATTCGGCTCAACCACAAGCGTTTGAAAAAGGTCTGAGGGCAAGCCCTCTGCCCAAGACTCAAAAACCATAAGTGCATCTGCGCCAGCTTTAGCTTGAGCAACCAGATAATGTGCACTGGCTTCAACCAAAGTTTCGAGAAGCGCTTTTAATCCATCCGGCTTTTGGTAGGCCCAAATTCTTGCAGAGCTTTTATCCGTCCCGCCACGTCCTTCGATCGCATAGAGTGCAACTGTCCATGGAGCGCCGCAAAAGCCTATCAAGGCTTTATCACTGTCTAGCTGACCCCGAACACGCTCAACTGTCTCATAAACGGGTGAAAGTCTCTGAACAGCCTTTTCGAAAGGTACGGCCTTTAACTCAAACCCGGTTTCTACTGTTTGAACGATAGGTCCAACACCTTTCTCGAATCGCACATCCAGGCCAAGCGTATCGAGAATAAGCAATATATCTGCAAACAGGATCGCAGCGTCCATATCATAGCGCTTGATCGGTTGAAGCGTCGCCTCAGCAGCCATATGCGGCGAATAGCAAAAGTTGAGAAAGTCATGTGCCTGGCTGCGTAGTTCCAGATATTCTGGTAAATGACGTCCAGCTTGTCGCATCATCCAGATGGGAACTGGAGATGTGGGTTCACCGCCAAGGACTTTAAGAAACCGTGATGTCATCGTCGTAGCCATAAAGCGCCTCTAACCCTTAAAAACCATGAAAATGGGACTTATCATTATTAAGGCGGGAGTCTCGTGGAAAACTCTCTCTGGGCGCATTTGTCCCTCAGATATGCACAGGAAAGCCTCAGAAACCGATGATATTAAGACCTTGTTAACGATTTGAAGAATCAGTTAATTTTTTCTTAAGTATGGGTCTGAACGAACGTTTGGAACAAGACAGGACTCCCGAGAGTCAGATTCGTTCTTTTGTGCGATTCGGAGTCAATTTTCGAGGATGAATTGCTTATCCACAAGCGATTCACAGGGCTTGTCGAACATCAAGGCTTGCGGCAAAGCGATATGTGACCCGATGGATATCTCAATGCGCCTCGCTATTTACTTTAACGTTCACCTTGTTTCTGACTCCACAGGTGAGACACTGAATGCTGTTATGCGTGCTGCGTCAGCTCAATTTGAGCGTACGATTCCTTTGGAACATAATTACTACCTCGTGCGGTCTGAGCGTCAGCTTGATCGGGTAATGGCAGAGATTGAAGCTGCGCCTGGGGTTGTCTGGTATACGATCTCAGACGAAAACCTACGCATGAGACTGGAGCAGTTTTGCCGCCAACGTGGAATACAAACGCTCCCTGTTCTCGATCCATCCATTCATATGCTCAGTCGTCACCTGGGAATTGCGGCGAGTGAGAAGATTGCTGGGCAACATGCGCTCACCGAAGACTATTTCAAACGCATATCAGCCATAGATTTTGCACTTAACCATGATGATGGTCAAAATGTTGCTGGCCTGGTGAATGCAGAAGTAATTCTGTTGGGGGTCAGCCGAACCTCCAAGACCCCGACCTGTGTTTATCTTGCAAACCGCGGGGTGAAAGCCGGGAATATCCCCCTTGTCCCTGGCATCGCGGCACCGAAAATTCTGGAAGAGCTGAAAGACCCAATGATTATTGGGCTAAAGATCGGGGTTGAGCGATTGCTTCAGATTCGCAGTCAGCGCCTGATGTCACTCAACGAGAATAATGTGACCGCCTATGTCGATGAAGAGGCGGTACGCGCCGAAGTGACTGAAGCGAGCCGACTGTTCCAGCGCAATAAATGGCCAGTTATTGATGTTTCGCGGCGCAGCGTAGAAGAAACGGCAGCTGCTATCCTGAACAAGCTTAATGAACGCCGCGGGGTTTAGTGATGCCAGATGTAATTCTCGCTTCAGGGAGCGCTAGTCGCCGTGCTTTGCTTGCAGGTTCGGGCGTAGATGCGCGGTTAATCAAGCCAAATGTTGATGAGGGTGCGGCCAAGGCTGTGTTCCGGGCTGATAATGTCTCTGTGCGTGACCAAGCTATGCGGCTTGCTGAATTGAAAGCGATTAAGATCTCAATGACGAACCCTGGCCTTGTTATAGGCGGGGACCAGATGCTAAGTCTTGAGGGAGAGCCCTTCGATAAGCCGGAAAATATGGATGAAGTGGCAAGCCATTTGAGGAAACTTTCTGGCAAGGTGCACACACTTGAAACAGCAATTGTAGTTGCGGAGAACGGGCAGCCTGTCTGGCGTTATTTGGCGCGGCCTAAACTGACTGTCCGTGTACTGAGTGAGGTCTTTATCGAGCAATATGTACAAGCCTCTGGTGAGTCACTTTTATCGACGGTTGGAGCTTATCAGCTAGAAGCGCTCGGCTCTCAACTTTTCACGAGAATTGAAGGTGACTATTTCTCAATTCTTGGCCTGCCACTACTGCCCTTGCTTGATTATTTTCGAGAACGCGGAGTGTTGCAAGCATGACCAAATTGCTTGGTGTTATCGGCGATCCAATCGCTCATTCCCTATCCCCATTGATCCACAATGGGTGGCTACGAGATTACGCAATCCCCGCGACTTATGAGGCGATGCATGTTCCGAAAGGCGCCTTTCCAGAAGCTCTACAAAGTTTGGCGCAGCGTGATGTTCTGGGCGTGAATGTCACTCTGCCTCATAAGGGTGAAGCTTTCCGAATGGCGCAAACAGCAACAGATGCAACGCAAGTAGTTGGAGCCGCCAATACGCTGACCTATAAAGCGGGGACTTGGCGTGCTGATAACACGGATGTACCTGGCTTCCTAACAGCGCTGCAAGACGCCTTGGGCGGGGAAACACTTGAAAGCTATAATTTTCTGATTCTGGGGGCGGGCGGGTCAGCAAGAGCCGCAGTTTATGCTATACAAAAGACGGGCGCCAAACTGACAATTTTGAACCGGACAATTGAACGCGCGAAAGCTTTGAGTGCGGAGTTAACTGACGGATCGGCTCTACACGGATCAATTGAGCAGTGCACAGATTATATTGATCCACAAACGATTGTGGTCAACACAACAAGTCTAGGTTTGCAGGGAAAAATTTTTGAGTTACCCGAAAGTCAGGGCTCTGTGTTCTTTGACCTGTCCTATGGAACGTTTGCCGCGGCGCAGATACAGCATGCTCAAAATCAGGGCTGGCAAGTTGCGGATGGCTTGGGGATGCTTGTTGCCCAGGCTGCGGAAAGTTTCGAGCTGTGGTTTGATTTGAAACCTGATCGAGAAAAGGCCCTGTACCGGTGCCGAATTGCTTTGGAGGCTGTGGCATGATCTTCCTTGGATTGACCGGTTCGATTGGCATGGGCAAAACAGCCACGGCTGGTATGTTTCGTGATGCGGGCATCCCCGTTTATGACGCAGACGCCGAAGTTCATGCGCTATATGAAGCTGGCGGCGCAGCTGTCGGACCTTTGTCCGAGCGGTTTGGAGATATTACCCTGGAGGGTCGGATTGATCGTGCGGCTCTGCGCGAAAAAGTTATTAAAGATTCTGAGGCTATGTCCGATTTGAACGCGATCGTGCACCCTCTGGTAGGTCAGAGCCAGATCCGCTTTCGGGATGAGGCGCTCAATTCAGGCGTGGCTTTTGCCGTTCTAGACATTCCGCTGCTCTTTGAGACGGGTGGCGATCAGCGGTGCGATTATGTTGCGGTTGTATCCGCTCCGGCAAATGAGCAGAGAAAGCGTGTTCTAGCCCGCGAAGGAATGACCGAGGAGGCTTTCGAAGCTATTTTGGCCAAACAAATGTCCGACACGAACAAGCGATCCCGTGCTGACTTTATTATCAGCACGGCCTTCGGCTTTGACTTCACACGAACACATGTTGAAGCCATAATCTCACTTATGACCCGGCTGGATATGGAACAAGATGACTGAGCTCGTACGTGAAATCGCTTTTGATACCGAAACCACTGGGCTGGAGTGGGATAAGGATGATCGTATCATCGAGCTTGGCGCGGTTGAGATGATCAATCATGTGCCAACCGGAAACACGTTTCAGACCTATATCAATCCCGGTCGGCCAGTATCTGAGGCGACTATTCGGATTACAGGCATCACTGATGATGACCTAAAAGATAAACCTGGCTTTGAAGACCCGTCCATCGTGCAGGCTTTTCTGGACTTTATAGGAGATGCGATACTAGTCGCGCACAATGCCAGCTTTGACCGTGGCTTCCTGAATATGGAGCTAAAGCGGTGTAATTTGGCACCGATCCCCGATGAACGCTGGGTCGATACAGTTATGATTGCGCGAAAAAAGTATCCAGGCGCTCCGGCGAGTCTCGATGCCCTTTGTAAGCGTTTTGATGTTAACGCGGACGCGCGGACATTTCATGGCGCGCTGCTCGATAGTCAGTTGCTTGCCGAAGTTTATCTTGAGCTCTTGGGCGGACGTGCGCGGGCCTTTGATTTTGGCGGACACGCGGCTCATACCAATGGCGAAAGAGCCCCAGCAGAGCAGCGCCAAACCGAAAGCCCGGCAACCCTAACGGATAAAGAAAAGGCGGCCCATGCCGCCTTTGTCGAAACTCTTGGTGAGAATGCGATCTGGAAGCGTTACGCCTGACCGCTTGGGTTTGACTGTTCAGTCGCGGCGGCCGCAGCCCGCTGCTTTTGCGCAGTATATAGGGCCGCAAAATCAACTGGGTCGATGCGGAGGGGCGGAAAGCCGCCTTCAGAGGATATGTCAGCGATAATTCGGCGCGCAAACGGGAAAAGAATGCGGGGGCACTCGATCAAGAGAATAGCTTCCAAATCGTCAGCTGGAAAACCTTGCGCCTGAAATAGGCCCGCATAGTCCATTTCGATTAAAAATAGCGCCGTGTCGGTTGTTCCGGCACGAGCCTGGAGTTTCAATGTGACTTCAAAAACATTCTCGCCACCATCCTGCGGGGTCGCGCCAACATCAATTCCAAGCTCAATATTAGGCTGCTCTTGCACCTTTGCGCCAGGGTTTTCAAAGGAAAGATCCTTGATGTACTGGCTTAAAACGCGAATCGATGGGCCCTGTGGCTGGGTCGGTTCGGCGGGCTGCGAGGCCATATCGGGCGTGTCTGTCATGAAATATCACTCTTACTTAAACTTTCATGCGCGTAACATGCGGTAGAAAGTGGCGCAACGGTGGGTGGCACTTCGTGAAAAGCGCCTATATGAGTACAGATAAGAAACGAAAGCGACAGATATGTCCTCCTCTATGATAGAATTCATTTTGCTGGCTGGGATCGCCCTATTCATAGGATGGCGCCTGTTTGTAACCCTTGGACAAGATGAGGGCCCACCCGCAGGGCGAGCGCGACCACAGGCCCAGCCAACCGCAGGGACAAATCCCGCAAATACCAATACGGCTGGCGAAGTCGTTGAGCTTCGGCCAAGTTTTACAGGCCCTGCCGCCGCTGGCCTGGAAGACATTTACAAAGCAGACTCAAATTTTGATCCCCGCGGCTTTATTCAGGGCGCTCGGACAGCTTACGAGATTATTGTTGAAGCCTTTGGCCGCGGCGACCGTGCCGCTTTGAAGCCGATGCTGGACACAGACGTTTATGAGGCGTGGGACGCTGCAATCGCGGAGCGTGAAGCGACAGGCGCTGAGGGCATGCAGCTTTTGCGCATACGCAAATCTGAAATAACGGATGCGTCTCTGGCCGATGATGGAATGGCGCGTGTCACTGTGCAGTACGAGTCAGAACTCGGCGATGGTGAGCATACAACCCGTGCCAATGAATTATGGACATTCATGCGGCAAACAAGATCCGACGATCCGAACTGGATTCTGGACGATGTTGACACAGCTGACTGACGCGTGAAAGCTTAACTTGAGGATAGAGTCCAATCGCGGCAGTGTAACCGTCATGCGAATCGCAACTCTACTTATCGGCGCTTTAACGCTATTCTCGGGGTGTGAAACATCATCGAAATCGCCTGTTACCACCCCTGCTTCATCTGCAAGTGCCGATCCTATGCTTTGGGAGGTTCCGCCTCGGCCCGTCGCCTTCGGGGTTTTGCCAGGATGGGAACAAGCTGATCTTGGCCCAGGTTTAGCGGCTTTAAAACGAAGTTGTGGGCTTTTTTCTGGTCTGAATGCTGAACGCGTTTTGTCTGACCGGGCACCTTGGGCCGGTGCCGCTGGTGACTGGCAACCCGCTTGCGCAGCTTTGGATGTGATTCAGGATGATCGCAGTGCGCGCGCAGTGGTCGAGGCGCTTTTTACACCAGTTGAGGTTGCTGCACCGGACGGTAAGTCGCGCTTCACAGGCTATTTTGAGCCGACATATCAGGCGCGCGTACGCCCTGTGGCCCCCTTTACAGAGCCTGTTCCGGGTAAACCCAACGACCTTATTACCAGCTCTGGTCAAGTGATGCAGACTTTGCCAGATGGAAGCACGCGCCGCTATCCAATCAGAGCTGATATCACCAAAGCTGGGGTGAGGCCTTTAGCCTACGCACACCCTGCGGATGTCTTCTTTCTTCAAATCCAGGGCTCCGGGCGCCTAGTTCTGCCCGATGGCCGCACATTGCGCGCTGTCTACGCAGCCAATAATGGTCAGCCGTTCCGTTCAACTGCGAACTGGCTGATGGACAAGGGTTGGATCACGCGCGGCGAAGCCAGTATGCGCGGGATTCGCGCCTGGATGGATCGCACAAGCCCTGCTCGGGCTCGAGAAGCGATGAATGCCAATCCTCGATTTATCTTTTTCAATATCGAGCCGGAAGGTGACCCTAATCTGGGACCTAAAGGCTCGCTTGGTGTTCCGCTTACCCCGCTGGGATCAATGGCCGTCGATCTGGACTATCATGCAGGCGGCGTTCCGATGTTTGTTCAAACCACAGCGCCCGGTTTAGGCGGCGAATGGTCGGGACTGGTTGTTTCGCAAGACACAGGCGGGGCCATAAAGGGGCCTGTTAGAGGCGATATTTTCTTTGGAACCGGCGCTAATGCTGGGGGTGCAGCTGACACGGTGAACGCTGACGGACGCTTGTGGGTTCTATTACCACGCGCAGTGGCAGAAAGACTTCGCATGTCGCGGGCGGCGCGGACCAAAGCCCGCAGTAATGCTGGTCCTGTGGTACTGACGCCTTAAGTCTTAAGCCATGACCAAGCGCGACCTGACAGATAGCGAAAAGAGAGCTTGGGAGCTTGTCACCCGGCACGTCAAACCGCTCACAGGTCGTAAAGCCAACCCAACCCGTATTCGGTCAAAAGAGGTAAGCGAGCCGGCGCTTCTGCCGCTGTCAAGCTCCAGAAAGCTTCAGAAACTTTCTGAACCACAGAACCGTCAGAATGAAAGAGGCGTGCGCCGAGGCAAGCAAGTTGTTTCAGCGAGCTTCGATCTGCATGGGCATACGCAAGATTCAGCCTGGCGGTTGCTGCCTGCTTTTTTGGCGCGCGAGCAGGCGCGTGGATCACGCTGCGTCATCGTGATTACGGGTAAAGGTCGCTCAGGCGAAGGCGTTTTGCGCAAGAATTTCCTACATTGGCTAGAGCTTCCAGAGGCGCGTGGCTTTGTGAGTGGCTATGCACCAGCACATGCCCGGCACGGCGGCGGCGGGGCCTGGTACGTGTATCTTAGAAAACCACGCTAGCCAGATGCGAAAAGAGGCAGCCTGAAAGGCCGCCTCTCCACACTATACACACTCTACTTGAAGTGTGCGTATCGATTCAGTGTTAACGAATTACGACTGTTTCGCGAGAAGATTGCGAATTTCTTCGAGAAGCACTTCCTGACGCGCTGGCTCTTCCGGCTCCGCAGGGGCTTCCTCTTCAGCTTTCATCATATTGTTCATGCCCTTGATGATAAAGAACATGACCAATGCAACGATAATGAAGGAGATAAGCGCTGTGATGAACCCACCCCACAGGATGGCAACTTCCGCTGTCACAACTGTATCTCCGTCCATAACGGCTGGTTCAAGAACAGTTTTAACGTTGCTGAGATCAAGGCCGCCCAGAACAGGACTAACCGCGGGCAAGAATATTCCCTGAATAAATGCCGTCACAACTGTTGCGAATGCGCCGCCCATGACAAAACCAACAGCCATGTCGACAAGGTTGCCTTTCATGGCAAACTCTTTGAATTCGTTGAGCATGATAACTCCCCTTTTCTAGTACGAATCAGTTTGGCTATACTTCACGTCAGGCCTTAACCAAGCGTTAAGCCAACTTATAAGCCGTTGTAAAAAAGGTCGTATTTAGCGAGACTCGGGGTCTTCACCGCCATTTACACGCGCTCGTAGCTCTTTACCCGGGCGGAAAAATGGAACGGACTTGGCGTCGACTTCAACAGCTTCACCTGTTCTTGGGTTGCGGCCTGTCCGGGCTTTCCGCTGGCGAACAGAGAATGCTCCAAAGCCCCGAAGCTCAACACGATCACCGCGCGATAAGGCGTCAGCAATTTCGTCAAGTATAACTCCGACAACGCGTTCTAGATCCTCTGGACGCAGATCCAGATTCTCTTCGGCGAGTTTAGCGATCAATTCGGACCTCAGCATGTCATTGAACCTAAACGAAAAATGCGGCGGAGACTAGAGCTCCGCCGCAAAATACTTTTGTATTACATGTTTGTTAGAATTTAACCAAAGCAAACTCAGGCATCGTCGCCGTCATCAGCCTTTTTCTTCTTGGTTGTTTTCTTCTTAGGCTTCTCTTCAGCTTCAGCCTCTGCAGTATCGGCGTCACCGCCTGTTGCCAGAGCTGCGCCAAGGATGTCACCAAGTGACGCACCGCTATCTGCGGAGCCATACTGTGCAACCGCTTCCTGCTCTTCAGAGATCTCCAGCGCCTTGATAGAGACTGAAATCCGGCGTGAAGATTTGTCGACCGAAGTGATCTTCGCATCAATCTTGTCACCAACCGCAAAACGCTCAGGGCGTTGTTCGCTGCGATCACGAGACAGATCAGAACGGCGAATGAAGGCTTTTACAGCGGGATCACCAAACTCGACCTCAATCCCGCCTGAAGCGACTTCGCTGACCGTACAAGTCACGATCGTGCCGCGTTTGACGGTGCTATTGTCGGCGATTGGGTCGCCGCCAACTTGCTTGATACCAAGCGAGATACGCTCTTTGTCTGTATCGACGTCGAGAACGCGGGCTGTGACGCTGTCACCCTTTTGAAAGGCCTGAATGGCTTCTTCGCCAGATTGTTCCCAAGAGATGTCATTGATATGAACCATGCCGTCGAGATCTGGGCCAAGTCCAACAAATAGACCGAACTCAGTAATTCCGCGCACTTCACCTTCAATATCGGTGCCGACAGGGTGTTCAGCCATGAAGGCCGACCATGGATTGTCTTGTGTCTGCTTGAGGCCGAGTGAAATCCGGCGCTTCTCGCTATCCACATCAAGAACTTCAACCAGAACTTCCTGTGAAGTTGAGACAATCTTACCTGGATGGACGTTCTTCTTGGTCCAGCTCATTTCAGAGACGTGGATCAGGCCTTCAACACCGTCTTCCAGCTCAACAAATGCGCCGTAATCGGTGATATTGGTCACCTGACCAGACATACGCGTGCCAATTGTATACTTGGCTTCGATATCGTCCCAAGGATCAGACTCGAGTTGTTTCATACCGAGAGAGATACGTTGTGTATCTGGGTTGATCTTGATGATCTGGACTTTGACTGTGTCGCCGACATTTACGACCTGGCTTGGGTGATTGACCCGCTTCCAGCTCATATCCGTGACGTGCAGCAGGCCATCAATACCGCCAAGGTCAACGAACGCACCGTAATCGGTGATATTCTTGACGACGCCTTCGCGTGTATCGCCTTCGCTCATATCGCCAACAATCTCGGCGCGTTGCTCGGCGCGGCTCTCCTCGAGGATCGCACGGCGTGAGACAACAACGTTGCCGCGTGCACGGTCCATTTTCAGGATCGCGAACGGCTGTACTTCGTTCATCAGCGGGCCAACGTCGCGAACAGGGCGAATGTCGACTTGTGAACCAGGCAGGAAGGCATTGACGCCGCCAAGGTCGACTGTGAAGCCGCCTTTAACGCGGCCAACAATAGCGCCTTTGACTGGCTCTTCCTTGTTGTGGCTATCTTCCAGCTTGATCCAGCTTTCTTCGCGGCGGGCTTTATCGCGCGACAGAACAGCTTCGCCCATCAGGTTTTCAATACGGTCGAGGTAAACCTCGACAATATCACCTGGTTCAGGCTGCTTTTCTTCAAGCAGGAATTCTTTGGATGCGACGCGGCCTTCAGTTTTCAGGCCAATATCGAGAATAAGAAAATCGCCATTGTTAGAAATGACGGTGGCTGGAACAACTTTGCCCTCTTGTAGGGTCGCGGCGCCAGCACTTTCCTCAAACATGGACGCAAAATCGTCCATTGAGGGATTATAACTATCAGTCATGGGGTCTCCGGTTGCGCAGCAGAACGGGGTTAACTGCCAGACGCCCAATGCGATTGGTCAGCCGTTGCTACGATTGTGGGGGTCAGCCAAGAGGGTGTTTTGGGATTTGGACCGTTTCCGGCTCAGAACACTCAACTCTTTCGGGCCATCCTGTTTTCAACAACGGCCCGCGCTTTATCCACAGCCGCGTCTATAGACAGATGACTTGTATCAATCAAGACCGCATCTGCCGCTGCAACCATTGGGGCATCTTTGCG
>CAZGVG010000003.1:0-28868 GCA_964528975.1 uncultured Hyphomonas sp. | reverse complement strand
AGCTGTGCCTCTGTGTAGTCATTAAGGTCCAATGTGCGCGCTGTTTCAGCGACTGCATGCGGATCTTTCAGGTCGATGTCTTTATTTAAAGCCGTAACTGCTGTTGCCCGATAAAGTCGTCCGGTATCCATATGGGGTAAACCGTACCAGGCCGCCAGCCGTTTCGCGATTGTTCCCTTGCCAGAGGCGAGTGTTCCATCAATTGCAATGATCATTGAGCGGTCTTTCGAATATCTGCGCCAAGCAACTGCATATGATTCATGAACTCAGGATAGCTGGTGGCAATCATCGAAGCGTCATCTATCGCAACAGGCTTCTGTGCGGCAGTTCCCATAATCAGGGCGCTCATGGCGATGCGGTGATCATGGTGGGTCTCCACTACCCCTCCCCCAGGGATAGCGCCGCCGCAACCGTGTACAGCAAACCCGTCTTCATGCTCGTCAACTTCAACCCCGTTGACCCGCAACATGTTAACAACGGCGGTGATCCGGTCACTCTCCTTCACACGCAGCTCTGAAGCGCCGTTAACCACGGTTATACCCTTCGCCTGAGCGGCAAGCACCGCAAGGATCGGAAATTCGTCAATCATACTGGGGACTAAATTTACAGGAATCTGTTTACCAATGAGATCTGTGCTCTCAAAACTCATATCGATCAGGCGCTCGCCGGCTGCTGATCCAACATCCTCAGCGCCGACATGGGCCCCCATCAGGGCAGCGGCCCGGAAAAACCCATCGCGGGTCTCGTTCGACATGACACCTTCAATTAGTGTGCCACCCTCAGGGGATAGCATTGTCGCCGCTGCTAGAAACGCGGCGGAGCTAGGGTCGCCTGGGACACGGGTCTCTTGTGCGACCAGGCTCTGTCCACCTTTGATACTCACCCTGTTGCCAGCGCCAGTGCGCTGACTTGCGATCTCAACGCCGAACCCGCGCAACATCCGCTCGCTATGATCCCGCGTGATGCGGCTTTCATTGATGATGGTTTCGCCGCTGGAGTTAAGCCCAGCGAGCAATAGGCATGACTTTACCTGCGCTGAAGCATGGGGCGGGGTATATTCTATGCCTTGGAGGTCTGCCCTGCCATTGAGCGTTAGCGGCATTTGTTTGTGATCGCTTGCTTGGAAACTGGCCCCCATTTGCGAAAGTGGGTCCAGCACGCGGCCCATAGGGCGGCCAGAGAGGCTTTCATCGCCAACAAAACGCGCCGATATCGGGTATCCGGCGACAACGCCCATCATAAGGCGCGAGCCGGTGCCGGAATTTCCGAAGTCAAGATTAACGCTTGGCGTCTTCAGCCCAGACTGACCAACGCCGGTTACGCGCCAAGCGCCTTCGCCAATCCGCTCTATATCTGCGCCAAGGGCAGACATGACCCGCCCGGTATTGAGCACGTCCTCGCCTTCAAGCAGGCCGGATATCTCGGAAGTACCCTGCGCGAGCCCTCCGAGGATCAAGGCGCGATGTGAACAGGATTTATCCCCCGGCGCACGTAGTGTCCCGGAGATTTGTTTAACAGGATGAGAGGTCCACACCATTTGCGGGGCTCCTGAGTTACAGTCATGGCGGAAAAGCGCTTTGACAGGACGAAGCGTTTCTGGCAAGCGCGCCAACAACTTATTGTCTCTTATGGATGAACAAACATGGCTGATCCGGAACTTGGCACCAAACAGGTTTGCCCGAGCTGCGAAGCAAAATTCTATGACCTGAACAAGCGACCGGCAACTTGCCCGAAATGTCAGCATACCTTTGACCCTGAGGATGAGCAGGTGCAGGCGGCAAAAACCAAGGTTCGTACCAAGGCCGCCAAAGAGGCTGTGCCTAAGGATGAAGACGAAGAGTTGGAAGAAGACGAAGCTGTAAAAGCCGCGGCGCCCTCCGATGATGAAGAGGAAGAAGAGGCCAGCGAAGATCAGGCCAAAGAGCTTGGCGGAGATGAGGATGAAGTTGTCCTCGATATGTCTGGCGATAGCGACGATGATGATAGTGCGCCAGGCAAGGTTCCGGCTGGCTTCAGCGAAGATGGTGTCGACGACGACGATGATGATGAAGACGAGGAAGAAATCGACCTCGATTCAGAATTCGACCTTGGCGATGATGACCTTGACGTTGATGACGCAAATGAACTTGGCGAACCAGATGCAGACGATATTGAGCCGGAAGCTGAGAAATAAGACTTGATTGAAGAGGCGGGAAATTCTATTCCCGCCTTTCCAAAATATGGGGCCATAGCTCAGTTGGGAGAGCGCTTGCATGGCATGCAAGAGGTCGTCGGTTCGATTCCGTCTGGCTCCACCACTATACCCTACTAATTTTATCTACTTTATGCGTTCGACGCGTATCGTCTTTTTGATTTCGTTCAGGCGCATTTTGTATCCGCTAATAGGTGCGCGCCAGACTTCGGCTGTGAGCGAGTCTTTGTAGATTTTTGAGATGCGGATGACGCGGCTGTCGCCTTTTATCTGTCGCCAGACTTGGCCATTAGAGAGGGTTATTTCGAGCTTCTTGATAGGGATCTGGCGTGTACTGGCGACTTTAACGCTTACACGCTCCGCTTTCTCGGTCTTCTGGTTGCGCGGCGCAATTTGTTCAGCTCCAAGCTCGGCTGCGGCGTCGCTTTTCGGCTTCAAAACAGCGACTTGGGTAGTTTGCGCAACGGGTTCTAACTGCTGAGGTCGAGCTGTAATAGGGCTTTCAAGCTTGGGCTTGCTCGCAAGAAGCGCCTGTTCGAGGCATACAATTCTGCTGCTGAGATCTGTTTCCTGCTCACACAAACGGATAGCTTCCTCAGGTGTTTGAGCGTTTGCTTGTAAGTAAGTCCCAAACCCAAGCCCTACAAGCATGAGGAGTAAGCCCGATTTGATCTCTCTGGACATCTGAGTTGAACCTTTCTTACCATCGAACATAGCGTTCAATAAAGTGCTGGAAGTCGCGCCTGCTTTCGCAGCAAGATGGCGATTAATAAAGTATAAGACTAGCTGCGAGCTTTCGCGTCAAATAGATTTGCCAGATTAGAAAATCTGGAGTCACGTTAAATTCGAAAGGCTCGTCCGAAAGTGAGTATTCGAAAAACGCTTTCTTTGTTACAAGTGTAACGAAAGCTGAATTGCTCTGAGTAGTATGACCTTTTTATCACAACAAGAGTTGAATGACAGATTCAGGGTGTGGCTTGCATTGACCCAAGTGTCCTTATTGCCTTTCTAACGGCATCGGCTGTCTGAAGATCTATGGAGTGAGAGCCGTATTATCTTTTTTTGGAGGAAGATCTTGTTTAACAAAGAAAATTGGAAGTCGAATCTACTCGCGACGACATTCATCGCCGGTATGTCGCTTGCGATGTCAGGCACAGCGCTGGCTCAGGACGCTGCTGAAGATGACGAAGCACGCCAAGAGACTGTAACAGTAACGGGTTCGCGTATTGCACGCGCAGACTTCGTTTCTAACAGCCCAGTTGCTACGGTTGGCGCAGAGCAGTTCGACCTGACAGGTACAGTTAACACTGAAGGCCTGCTCAACACGCTACCACAAACCGTACCAGGTCTTGACCGTACATCGAACAACCCAGGCGGCGGTATTGCAACTGTTGACCTTCGTGGTCTTGGTGCTGGTCGTACGCTGGTTCTCGTTGACGGTAAGCGCGTTATCCCATCTACGGGCGGCGGTGTTGTTGACATTAACAACATTCCATCAGCGCTCATCGAGCGTGTTGAAGTTGTAACCGGCGGTGCTTCTGCGGTTTACGGCTCTGACGCTGTTTCTGGTGTTGTTAACTTCATCCTTAAAGACGACTTCGAAGGCGCAGAGTTCACTGCCGGCTACGAAGCTGCAATCGATGACTTTGACGCTCAGGTTTGGTCTGCAAACGCAACGCTCGGCGGTAACTTCGCCGATGATCGCGGTAACGCTGTGATCAGCCTCGGCTACACAAAACGTGAAGAGCTGTTCCAGGGCGATCGCGACTTCTCATTCTTCGCGCAAAGCGATGACCGCGCTGGTGGTCTGACGAATGGTGGTTCCTCTGGTGTCCCTCAGGGCGCACTGTTCAGCAGCTTCTCTTTCCCGGGAACTGGTTCCTCTGGTATCTTCAACGAAGATGGCACAATTCGTTCGTTCATTACGTCCGGCGATAATGCTGACTTCTATAACTACGCACCTGAAAACTACATTCAGCTGCCGCAAGAACGCTTCCAGATTAACGGTAAAGCGAACTATCAGGTCAATGATGAAGTCGAAGTCTATGCATCTGCATTCTTCGCCGACAACGTTGTGCCTCAGCAGCTCGCACCAACGCCAATCTTTGAGCCGCGCGGCACAACGATCCAGGTATCGCTCGATGGTAACCCATTCATTGCACCATCTGCACAACAGATCATCTCTGACTCAATCGGTTCAGGTGTTGATACTGATGGCGACGGCATTGATGATGAATTCACGGCCGGTGCGTTTGGTATTCGCCGTCGTCTAGAAGAAGTCGGTCCACGTATCGCTGAAAACTCTTTCGCATCTTTCCAGATCGAAACAGGCGTGACTTGGGATATTTCTGATACTTGGGAACTTGACCTGTCTTTCTCTGAAGGTCGTACTCGCGGTAAAGAAAACCAGTCTGGTAACATCGATAAGAACCGTTTCTTCCAAGCTCTTCTGCTTGCTGATGCAGATGGTGACGGCAATGTCGACGTTGATGCAGCTGGTAACCCAACTTGTGCAGATACGTCTTCAAATGGCGCTTTGACTGGCTCTTGTGTGCCGATTAATATCTATGGTCAGAACAACATCTCACAGGATGCTGCGGACTTCATCACTACATTGGCTGTTATCGACATTGATTATTCAATGACGAACTTCAACGCAGTTCTTGCTGGTGATACAACTGGCGTGTTTGAACTGCCAGGCGGTCCAATCGGTCTTGCATTTGGTGCTGAGTACCGTGAAGAAGCCTTCGACTTCGCTCCGTCTCAAGCGGTTGCGTCAGGAAGTATCTCTGGCTTTAACGGCGCGCCGGCTGTCACAGGTGGCTTTGACGTCATGGGCTTCTATGGTGAGGCATACTTGCCAATCCTGAGCGATGTTCAGTTTGCTGACATCCTGGCTCTCGAATTGGCTTACCGTGTCGAAGACTACAGCACTGCTGGTAGCGTAGAAGCTTACAAGATTGCTGGTGAGTGGGCTCCTGATGAGCAACTTCGCTTCCGTGCCTCTTTGAACACAGCTGTTCGCGCACCATCAATTAGTGAGCTCTTCTCGCCGCAGGGCGAAGGCTTCCCAGGTTCGTCTGACCCATGTTCGTCAGCCGGTTCGCCGCAGGACGCCGCTCTGACAGCACTTTGTGTTGCGACAGGCGTTCCAGCTGCAAACGTTGGTGCAGCTTCTATCGATCTGCCTTCTGGGCAAGTTCGTCAGCTATCTGGTGGTAACCCAGACCTGCAAGCAGAAGAAGCTGAGACACTTACTGTTGGCTTTGTTGCTTCACCAAACTTTGTTCCAGGTCTAACTTTCTCTGTCGACTATTTCGACATTGAAATTGAAGACGTTATCAACGCCTTTGGCGGTGGTGCGAACAATGTCATCTCAACATGTTATGGTGATGTAGACCTTGGCGGCGTTGGTTCGCCATTCTGTAATGCGATTACGCGCGGCGGTGACGGCCTCATCACGCAAGTATCTGTTGCATCACAGAACGTGTCATCTCTTAGCCTAAACGGTTGGGATGTCTTGGCTGACTACGAGTATGATGCAGGCAAGTGGGGTCTCTTCGGTATCGACTATGTTGGTACGATCACAGAAGAAAACACATTGGTACCATTCGAAGGCGGTACACCGCTGGAATGTGCCGGTGCGTTCGGTACAGACTGTGATGACCCACAGCCAGAGTACAAGCACCGTCTTGCTGCAAAATGGGCTAACGGACCATACACAGCTCAGCTTCTATGGCGCCACATCGGTGGTACAGATGATGATGAGGGTCTGGCCTTTACACCAGCTGTAACTGAGCTTGATGCTGAGAACTATTTCGATATCTCTGGCTCTTGGGACATTAACGAAAACCTGACCCTCACCGGCGGTATCGACAATGTCATGGACACTCAGCCACCAATCCTTGGTGACAACCAGGAGCAGGCGAACACATTCCCTGCGACTTATGATGTGTTCGGTCGTACAGTCTTCGTACGCGCGACTGCACGCTTCTAGTCACTGTTTGATTTAGAAAATAGAACAGGCCCTCATTTCGAGGGCCTGTTTTTTTTATGGAGTTTTTTTGGGCGCTTATGACGATTATCTAGGGTATGAGATCAAACGGTGCGGTAAGGCGTTCAGCCTGCTCGATTACCGGATTCGTGCCGTGCCACATGAAGGATGGGAATAAGACCAGTCGACCTGGCTTTGGCGCGATCCATTTCAGCTCGGATAGCTCAGGCGACACCTTGTAAGGCGGCGCGCCAAATCCAATCCATCCAGCCTGTTCAGGTGAGGAATCGGTCCCTGGCGGAACGCCGACATAATAAGCCGAGCTGATCCAGCCTTCCGGGTGGACATGCTTTTCGTGAAATCCGCTCCCACGTAAATGCACAGACCACATGCCAGAAAACTGATACGTTCCGCGATTGCGGGCTGACGTTGGGTGGGATGCACCGCGCCCAATGTCACTCAAATATTGCTGAATTGGGACATCCAGCGCGTGAATGTAGGCTTCGATGATTGGATGCTTGTGATCGGTAAGACTGCGTATCGTCTGCGTGCCGGATCCTCGAAGAGATTGATTAAGGGGACGGGATTGGAGGGTGTGAAGGTCTTTGAGTGTCGCCCCCAATTTCGTATTGAAATCCCGCAAAGATTCAAACCCTGGCGGAGTTTCCAAGTCGTAGGCGCGAATAAAGCGCTCGCAGTCGAGAAGTGGGCTATTTGTTCTAAGCATGCGGTGCGCGCTAAACTCGTGTGCAAGCCAATGTTGAGACTGCGGATAGGCACTGCGCAATGGTGCCAAGCGTTGCAGCGCCTTCTCAGCTTGTCCCAGCATAAGATCTGCAACGATCCTCAAATCGAGGGCCACTAAGTCTTTAGCGTCGAACGCCAGCGCTTTATCCACCGAAAATGCGATATCATCGGCGTTTTGTAGCTCCCGTGCCAGCGATGCCTTTAAGAGCCATGCTGTTTTATCTGGTGATGTTTCTGAGTATGCCGCCTGCCATGCATGCTCTGCGCGGTCGAGGTCCCCACTTTCAATGAGCAATCGAATGGCAATGGGTTTCAAGTTTTGCTGTGTGTTCTCAATGAGGGAATGGAACTGAGGCAGGTCCCCGCGCATCCAAAGTAAATTCGCTAGATTGCGCAGCGCATGTTCTGTAGGGGCTTGCTCGTAGGATGATCGGAAACAAGCCTCCGCTTCGATCAACTGGTTTTGTTCTAAATGGGCGCGGCCAAGCATAAATAGAGGTTCCGGCGCCTGCCCTTCTCCAAGGATTGTGCTGAACATGGCGCCGGCTTCTTCTGCCTTTCCAAGTTCTAAAAGCGCGGTTGCCAAACCATATTGACTGACCGCGCTACCGGGAGAGACTTGTAGGACTTTCGACCACTTCGCGTGGGCTGCACCCCAATTCTTTTCTGTAGCTTCAATCTTTGCCAGTCCGATTAGGGCGGCTGGTAGGTTTGGCGCGCTCTTGAGTGCGCTTTCGAATCGAGTTTTTGCGGAAGCTGTGTCATTGTTAGTTAGGTGAAAATGACCGTGATTGTTCGCAATATTTGGATCATTTGGCGCGAGCTTTGAGGCTTTCAAAAATAAGCCTGATGCAATCGATGTGTGGCCTAGTTTCTGAGCGCTAATCGCGGCGAGATGCAGGGCGTGAGGGTGTTGAATGTATTGCAGATGCTCAAGAGCTTGTTCATATCGCTTCTCATTAAATGCTTGAGTGCCAGCCTGATAAGCTTGTGAGGGAGACATTTGAGAGTTCCGCGACATTGATATAGGCGTACCGTAATCGGACGTTCCAACTCCACAAGTTCAAAAGGCTGCACGTATATGCCCAAAATCGATCAAAGCCAGTCTGATTGGGGGAACTATTGGAAAGGTAGGGGAGCTAAAAGAACAGGTGAAGTTTTCGCCGGTGAAGGGATCGAAAACAGTGATGAACTGAGCAGTTTTTGGATTGAGACCTTTGTTAAGCCGCAAAGCGGAGCGATCCTGGACTTGGCATGCGGTGCAGGCTCAGCCCTGAAGCATGCCGTTGGCTCCGGCGCAGATAGACTTATTGGGCTAGATATTTCAGCTGAAGCGATCCGAGCGACGCGTGAGAAAATTCCAGAGCTGTGCGGTGTTGTTGCAAGTGCAGATGCCCTGCCATTTGCCGATGCCTCGATTTCTCATGCATTTAGCCAGTTCGGTTTTGAATATGCCGACCGTCATAAGGCTGCGCTAGAGGTTTGCCGAGTGCTTAGTCCAGCCGGTCATTTTACAGCGATTGTTCATATGAGGTCCGGTGCCATCGCCAAGGAATGCGAGGGGCACCTCTCAAAAGTCAACGCGATCAGAGCAAGTAACTATCTGCCAGCGGCTACAGCGCTTTTTAAGGCTGTTTTTGCTTATGAGAAAGCACCCTCGGCCGACCTCAAGCGCGCGCTTGATCATGTAAGCCAGGATTTTGGACACGCTCAGAAAGAACTCGCGTCTTTGATACAATCTGGCGGTACAGCAAGGCACTTGCATATAGGCGCCAGCCAGTTGTTTGAGCGGCGTAAGGCCTATCTTCTGGAAGACATATTAGGGTGGTTAGATCAGATGTCGCTTGAGATGGAGGCTTATTCTGGTCGGATGAGCGGAATGCTCTCAGCCGCTATAGATCAGCAGGAAGCGCAATCCATAGTTCAAACGATTGCTCCAAACGGCGAGCACGAAATTCAAGAGGTCTCTCTTGCCGGAAAAAGTGCAGCCTGGATGCTGTCGGCTACAAAGTAAGCCGCTGATTCCACTTAATAAAAAAGCCGCTCTAATTGGAGCGGCTTTTTGCTTTTTAGATCAAGCGCGGATTAACCTTCGCTTTCTGTGTCCGTCTCAAAGCCGCGAATACGCAGAAGCGGCTCAATGGTTGGGTCTGAGCCACGGAAGTTTCGGTACAGTTCGTCAGCTGGACGCAGGCCGCCTGACTCGTAAACCCACTTCTTCAGTTTCGCGGCGAGTTCCTTGTCCCAGATATCCCCTTTTTCCTGAAAAGCTGTAAAGCCATCGGCATCGAGGATTTCAGACCAAAGGTAGGCATAATAGCCTGAGCTATAGCCGCCTGCGAAGATATGGCTGAAATATTGGCTGCGATAGCGCGGCTCGATTTCGTCGATGAGACCATAACCTGTTAGCACCTCTTGCTCAAAGGCGCGGGCATCGGTGATCGCCATGGCTTCAGCATGGGTCAGATTATGCCAGTTAAGGTCCAAGAGTGATGCAGCAATGAACTCCGTCGTGCGGAAGCCCTGATTGTGGTTCGAAGCCTCGCGCATCTTTTCGATGAGCTCTAGCGGGATGGGTTCGCCGGTTTCATAGTGCAGCGCATATTCAGCCAGCATTTCTGGTGCACCAGCCCAATGCTCGAGAATCTGGGCCGGGAATTCAGTATAATCCCGCGGACCATCAACACCTGAGAAATTCTCATATTTAATCTGTGTAATCAGGCCATGCAGACCATGTCCAAACTCATGGAATAGCGTTTCAACTTCGTCGAAACGCATTAGGGTCGGCCCGTCACCGGCTGGTGTGATCAGGTTGAGATTATTGGTGATGATCGGGCGAACTTCATCGGCATCATCATAGTTTGAAGAGGAGCGATAAGAGCTCATCCAGGCACCGCCGCGCTTGCTGTCGCGGGCATACATATCCATCATGAACAAGCCAAGATGCTCGCCAGTTTTTGCGTCCTTAACGTCATAAGACGTGACAACCTCATTCCAGCCGTCAATCTCAACCGGGTCAATATCAAGTTCGAACAAGCGTTCAGCCATCTCGAACGCGCCTTTGCGCGCGGCGCCGAGTTCGAAATATGGCTTCAGAACATTATCATCGAACGCATATTTGTCCTGGCGAACTTTTTCAGAATAGTGCCACCAGTCATGTCCGGCAAAGGTGAAGGCGTCACCAATCATGGCTTGCATCGTGGCGCGTTCTTCCTTGGCTTGGGCAAGGCCGGGTTGCCAGACGCGGACGAGGAAGTTCTCAACCGTTTCAGGCGTTTTCGCCATGTTATACTCAAGGATATATTCGGCATGCGTGCGATAGCCGAGGAGTTCGGCGCGCTGAGCTCGCAACTGTGCCAGCTTGATTGCGATTGGACCATTGTCAAACTCGCCCTCACTCGCACGCAGACGATAGCCATCAAACATCTGAGACCTTAAATCGCGGTTCTCAGACTGAGTCATGAAGGTCTCGTAGACAGATCTATCCACTGTAAGGACCCAGGTATCGCCGTCTTTAATGGCTGCTTTGAAGTCTTCTGACAGACCCGCAAGGTCAGCTTCGTCGGTTACTTCGACCTTGAAGGCTTTAGTAGATTTAAGCAGGTTCTGCCCGAATTGCGTAGTGAGGCTGGAAATCTCTGAATTGATCTCGGAAACCTGTGCCTTGATTTCTGGTGAGAGATTTGCACCCGCGCGCTCGAAGCCGCGATAGGTCAGCTCAACAAGACGTGCGTCCTGCTCGTCAAGATCGAGCGAAGGGGCCGCATCTTTAACAGCTTTGACGCGTGCAAATAGCTTTTCGTTGAAGTTGATGCTGTCATATACTTTTGACACCATCGGGTAGATTTCGCCCTCAAGTTCCGAAAGCGTGTCATTGGTATCAGTATTCGTAATGTTACCGAACACACCAAGCGCCTGACCGATTGTATTTCCGGCTTTGTCGAGTGCGACGATGGTGTTTTCGAAAGTTGGGGCTTCTTCATTATCAGCAATTGCTGCAATTTCAGCCTCAAGCTCAGTGATACCCTGTTCAATAGCGGGCATATAATGCGCATCTGTGATGTCAGCGAAGGGCGGAACACCATAAGCCGTATCCCAGGTCTGCAAGAGCGGGTTCGTTGAAGCGCTTTCAGCCTCTCCCGTCTCAGTCTCTGCAACGGTGACATCCGTATCAGTCGCTTCAGGCGTTGCCGTTTCAGCTTTCTCTGCTTCATCTGTCGCTGGTGTTCGAATGGAGTCGCAACCGGTTAAGATAAGTGCGAACGCAGCAGCGCTGCCTAGGAGGTATGTTTTTGCAGTCATTAGGTCACCTTTGAGTGGAACTTTGCGGCTATTAACCACTTTTCAGACGTTTGGACTAGAGGTTGCTTGTCACATTTGTAGATCGGAAAGCCTTGTGATCGTTGCCTTGTACTGTTCCATCGTCTCATTCAGGATGTCTGCGACAGGGCGGACCCGTTTGATCCGGCCTGCGACTTGACCTGTCAGCGCGATTCCGGCTTCGAGGTTGCCCCCAAAATAGACGTCTTGAGTGCCGGCGAACTCGCCGAAAATATTATCAACGCCGTCTTCTTCTATCCGCGTTGTGCGGTCTGTTCGTAAAGCTCGTAAGGCAGGGCCTGGGCCGCTGCGGTTGAGAAACACGGTATCTGTCGCATCAGCATTGATAATCGCATCTTTCCAATTCTGGTGAACTGGGCTTTCAGCGCTGGACAGGATGCGGGTTCCCATAAGGACGCCTTCGGCACCGAGCGCCATCGCTGCAGCCATGCTTGCGCCGTCCATAATCCCACCTGCTGCTACGATTGGGACATCCACGGCTTCACAAACCTGCGGGATGAGGACCATTGAAGCAACATCCTTGGGGTTTTTAAAGCCGCCGCCTTCACCGCCCTCAACAATGAGACCGTCGACCCCAGCCTCAATTGCCCTGAGTGCAGCTTTCAAACTTGGGACAACATGAAAAACCGTCAGACCTGCGTCTTTCAGCATCGACGTATATTTCATTGGGTCGCCAGCGGAGGTTGTCACGAACTTGATGCCTTGATCAATAACGAACTGAACGATGTCTGGGTCGCGAACAAATGCTTGAGCGACATTCACGCCAAAGGGCCTGTCTGTTAGGTCTCGCATTTTCAGGATTTCCTCGCGAACAGCATCTAGCTCGCCGGAACTGGTCTCGATAATCCCCATACCGCCCGCATTGGAAAAAGCTGAGGATAGCTGGCTACGAGCGATCCAGCCCATAGCCGCTTGAATAATCGGTTTTTCGATGCCGAGCATCTCTGTAATGCGGGTCTTAAGAGCCATTAAGCGTTTCCTCTGGTGTCCATTTTAAGCAGATAGGGCGCCTCTCGTAGGGGAAGGGCAAGCGCCTATCGCGTTTGGAAGAGACGGCCCTGCTCTGTGATCAAGAGGATCAATAAAGAAGCAATCCCAAGTCCGACAAACCCAATCAAGAAAGGCGCAACCGTGCCATTATATTGGCCAGCAACCAAATAGCCAAGCAAGCTGGCGACGCTGGTTGATGCGAATCCGTAAGCGGCGCTGGCGGTGCCTGCGATCTTGCCCTGAGGCTCCATAGCAAGCGCAGTAAAGTTCGCGCCCAGCATACCGAAACATCCAAAGGTCACGCAGAAGAGTGGATAGAAAAGCCACAGCTTCTCACCAACCGTCAGCATTGCGATGACATTCAGCAGAGATAGTACGATGAACAAGATCAAGACGCTATGGCTGATCCGGCGCATACCATAGCGCTCAACAATTCGAGAGTTCAGGAAGTTTGAGGCCGCAAGGGCCGCAGCGACCCCGGCAAACCATAGCGCGAATGTCTCTTCCTGTCCGAAAACATCGGTAAATATCTGCTCTGACGCTGCGACGAACGCGAACAAAGCGCCAAAAATCACGCCGCTGGCACTCATATAACCAAAAGTGATCCGTGTTGAGAGCACTTGTAAATAAGCTTTGCCGGTTTGGTGGAGATTTAGCGGTTGGCGATCCTCAGCTGGTAGAGTCTCGGGTAGCCGTATCTGAACCCAGGCGAGATTAAGGATAGCAACTAAGCTGAGCACGCCAAATGTCCACTGCCAGGGGGCAAACAACATGATGCCTGCCCCTATCGTCGGCGCAAGGATTGGCACGACCATAAAGACTGTCATAACCAGCGACATAACCCGCGCCATAGCCCTGCCCGACATTAGGTCACGCACGATAGAGACTGCGACTACCCGAACACCGCTGGCAAAGATGCCCTGTATGAATCTAGCAACAAGTAGTGCCGTGAAAGAGCTTGTCATGATGCAAGCCAACGCGGCTATGGCGTAGCCAATGAGGCAAATCAAAAGCAAACCCTTTCGGCCATAACGATCCGAAATCGGGCCAAAGATAAGCTGTGGCGCCCCAAAGCCTGCAATATAGGCAAAGATAACGAGTTGCTGATCATTTGCGCGCTCAAGGCTGTAATGTTCAGCGATGTTGCTGAGGCCTGGCAGCATAATGTCGATCGCCAAGGCATTCAGCGACATCAAAGCCGCGACCATCAGGACAAGTTCCCACATCGGCATTGGCAGCGCAGCCTCTGGCGCTGTCTCTGCTAAAGGTTGCTGGGTCTCGCTCACGTCTCTGGTCCTGCTGATCGCCAAGGCGCGCTATGTGGACCCGCTTGAGGGCGCTAGCAAGTCAAAACCAGTTTAATTCTGTATGAGAGGACAAATAACCCAAATCGCTTCAGGTGTCTCGAGGTTGGTTTTGATAGGCACACAAAGCGTCTTCTCAACCGTGATATTCTCAGTCTCAAGCAGTTTTGCTTCAGTTTCGGCAAAATGGCCTTCTACATCCACAATGACAGCATAAGGCTTACGATTTCCTGAGGTCATCTCTGCCCGGATTTTATGTCTGTAATTGGCGAGTGCTGGTGCACTCCAATCTTGTGGCACAAGATGTGTCATCAAGGTTTCTTCAGGGAAGTAAGGGGCGAGAAAGGCGCTGGGATAACCTCCCGTAAAGGCAACGATTGCATTTGAATAATCAATAGATGTCGGAACTTCTGCGGTAATGTAGCGTTCCCCCCAACTCGTCCAAGCGACGCGGCGCAGCGGTAATGATGTGCTTACAAGAACCAGTATAGTGGCGAGACTAAGCGTAACGAGGGAGGCGTATTTGAGCTCAAACACTTTAGGTCGATACAAGGCCACCGTCAGTGCCAGCATTGAAGGCCCGATCAGCCAGGCTGCAGCGACATAGCGGCTAAAGGAGAACATTAAAACCCAGATCAAAATTGCGACGAAGCCTCCGACACCAAGCGCAACGCCCATACGGTCCCCGGGTCCTGTCGCGTCAGCGCGTTTTAGGAAAGGCAGACCGATTAGAATGAGGCCGCAGACATAGGTCATTTGCAGGCGTGGATCGAAATAATGCTCATACGCACCTGTGGTATAAGTCGCATCATATAGCATTACCAAGGGCTTCAGGAGCGCGCCAAGAAATGTATCTGGCAACATACGTGTATCTCTAAACGCAATGTCCGGTCCAAGGGGAGCATCAAAATAGGCGTTGAGTTGAGGGAAGATTGGATTGCCGTAAGCATCCCATAGATACAATGCCCATGGGCCGCCAAAGACAGTCAATCCAGCAAGCCCGGCTACAGCGCAAACTCCGCCCAAATGCAGGCGTGCTTTCCAATTTGGCATCAGTATCAGTGCCGGTATGGCGAACATGAACATATAAATTGCGCTGGTCAGTTTGATGCCCATGAGGCTGCCGATCAGGAAGCTGGCCAAGGCAAAGCTGCTCGTCTTGGCTACGGTGCGGTCGGTCGGCAGGATTAGTGCGAGCGCAGCAACGCACATGCCTGCAAAGACGGCATCATTGCGGACCGATCCCAACATCCCGAGCTGACTTTGTGACATAAATCCGGCCACTGCGATGGCGATAACCGCGATAAGGGATGGCTGTGCGCCCGCCCGTACCAGAACTCGGCGGGTAAAAGCATAGACGGCAGGCAAAGACAGGGCATGAATAGCGCCAAGAATAAATGCTACGACCCGCCCAGGAAGATTATCGACTAAAAGCCAGACAAAGATTTGCCATACCGGATTGAGGTATGTGTGCATTTCAGCTGGCGCGAGATCGAAGCCGTCTCGGCCATTCAGGGTCGCCCAACCATTATGCAGGTGATAATGGACGACGTCATAGCTTGCGTCGCGCGGCACGATCATGGACAAGGCGGCAAACAGAGCAATCCAAGCTGTCCACCAAGTCCAGGAAATTCGCGTGGCGGGCAGCTTGAATAAAGAATTCTCCTCATTTCCCGGAACAGATGCGCGTGTCAGATCAGAAAAAGCCATTGAAAACCTATGGTCGCAGGGGCGGTCGCCCTTTGTCGGCCAGACAACACAGTTTGGTTGAAAGACTATTACCGATCCTCCGGGTGCCTATTGGTGATCCCGGCGCGTTTGATCCAGGAGCCTTGTTTTCAGGGGCTCAAGAGATCTGGTTAGAGATCGGATTTGGCGGGGGTGAGCATGTCAGCGGGCAAGCCGCGCGGCATCCAGATATCGGTATTCTGGCAAGCGAAGTCTTCATAGAAGGTGTCGCCAAACTTCTGGGGCAGATTGAGGATGCACAGTTGGAGAATATCCGCCTGTGGGAAGAAGATGCCCGCGAAATGGTCACAGGGTTGAAGGCTAAGTCCATTGATCGGACTTTCATTCTGTTCCCGGACCCCTGGCATAAAGCGCGCCACCATAAGCGCCGCTTGATCCAGCCAGACTTCCTAGATGATTTAGCCCGCGTCATGAAGTCCGGCGGTCAGGTTCGGTTTGCGACAGACGTACGGTCCTATGCCGATGAGGCGCTGGAGAAATTTCTATCGCACCCGGCGTTTCAGTGGACGGCGCGGTCAGCTGATGACTGGCGCATTGCACCTCAAGACCATATCCAAACACGCTATCAAACAAAGAATCTCGGTGACATTGCGCCTGTCTATTATGATTTTCTCTGCGATTTGGGGGCAGTTTAACTGTCTTCATGTTTTTCGTTTGCTCTGGAACTGTTGTGAATACTGGCCAACCAAGCGTCGTCACGAGACTTTCGCTTGACGCAACGTCCGTAATATGAGCCTAGGACCCCTATCGAATACGGCCGGTCTGAATAATTGAAGACCCCGCCAGACCGGCGGCTTACCATTGTGACTACCCATCCGTAATCGAAACCTTCACAGCCCCTCACACCGTGTGGGACGGCGTGGAAACGATTGAAAGGGTGCCACACATGGCTACCGGAAAAGTAAAATGGTTCAATGCCACCAAAGGGTTTGGTTTCATTGTTCCTGACGATGGCGGCAAAGATATCTTTGTTCACATCTCTGCAGTTGAGCGTTCAGGCCTTCAGGGTCTCGCAGACGACCAACCTGTCGAGTATGAGCTTTATCACGATGAGCGTCGCAACAAGACCTCTGCGGTTGATCTGAAGCTGCTCTAGACAAAACTTCGGTTTGCGCCTACTGAGGCGTCAAGTCGAAAAATATCGGCGGCGGTTCCGGCAACGGGGCCGCCGCTTTTTATTGCTTGAAAGGTTAGTGTCTTGATCACCCTGTCCGCCCAGGAAGAGCGTATTCTCGCCATGGCTGAGCCAATTGCGGCTGAGCTAGGGCTGGAGATGGTGCGCATCCGGATTATGGGTGGTCGCAGGCCTCTATTGCAGATCATGCTTGAAAAGGCTGGCGGTGTCGGCACAGATGTTGAGGATTGCGCTTCTTTCTCGCGCCTGCTGTCGCCAGTGCTCGAGGCTGAAGACCCGATTGCCGAAGCGTTTCGTCTTGAAGTGTCGACCCCCGGGATTGATCGCCCGCTCACCCGAGTTGGCGACTTTGGTCGCTGGGTTGGGCACTTGGTCAAGGTTGAGCTGGCGATGCCATTGGAGGGCCGTCGCCGGTTTCAGGGCAAGGTGACACGAGAAGACGAGAACGGCGTTGCGATTGAGCTGGATGATGAGAGCGAGCTGGTCGCGCAGGTTCATGAGATGACCAAGGCGAGCCTCATACTGACCGATGAGTTGATTGACATGGTTCAGGCGAGCGGTGATTTACCCCCTCAGCCTGGCGATGAAGACTTTGACGGCTTCGAGACGGATGAAGCCAATGATGATACATTAGAAAATACTGAAGAAAGTGGAGCTTGAGGCCCATGAGCACTGTAGGCGTTTCTGCTAACCGGATGGAAATCATGCAAATCGCGAAAGCGGTTGCCGAGGAGAAATCTATTGATCGATCGATTGTTATCGAGGCGATGGAAGAAGCGATCGAGAAGGCGGCTAAGTCGCGCTACGGTCAAGAGCATGATATTCGCGCTGACATCGATGATGAAACGGGTGAACAGACGCTGTGGCGGGTGCAAACCGTTGTCGCAGATGAAGAGCTGGAAGACCCAGCCCAGCAACTTGCCCTTTCAGATGCCGTAAAACTTGATGCGACCTACGAGATCGGTACGGAAATCAAGGAAGAGCTTCCGCCATTCGATTTTGGCCGGGTGGCTGCGCAAACCGCGAAACAGGTCATCATGCAGAAAGTACGCGATGCCGAGCGTCAGCGCCAGTTTGATGAGTATAAGGACCGTGAGGGCGAGGTCATTAATGGCATCGTCAAGCGCGTTGAGTATGGTCATGTGATTGTCGACCTTGGCCGCGCTGAAGGTATTATCCGACGCAATGATGGGATCCCACGTGAGAATTTCCAACCGAATGACCGGGTTCGCGCTTACCTGTACAAGGTGAGCCGTGAGATCAAAGGGCCGCAAATCTTCCTATCCCGCGCGCACCCAGACTTTATGATCAAGCTTTTTGCCGCGGAAGTACCTGAGGTTTACGAAGGCGTAATTGAGATCAAGTCTTGCGCACGTGACGCTGGCTCGCGCGCCAAGATTGGTGTGATTTCCAATGACAGCTCAATTGATCCGGTTGGAGCCTGTGTCGGTATGCGCGGCGCACGTGTCCAGGCGGTTGTGGGCGAACTGTCGGGTGAGAAGATCGACATCATTCCGTGGAATTATGATGATGCGACTTTCATCGTGAACGCCCTGCAGCCCGCAGAAGTTTCAAAAGTCGTGCTCGATGAAGAAGAGCACCGCGTTGAAGTGGTCGTCGCCGATGATCAGTTCCCATTGGCGATTGGTCGCCGCGGCCAGAATGTACGTCTCGCCTCGCAGCTAACTGGGTGGCAGATTGATCTTGTTACTGAGACAGACGATTCTGAGCGCTATCAGATCGACTTCCAGCGTCGCACAGATTTGTTCATGGCAGCGCTTGATGCTGATGAAACCCTTGCTCAATTGCTGGCTTCTGAAGGCTTCGAGGCGGTTGAGGACATTGCCTACATCCTGCCTGAAGACTTCATGCAGATTGAAGGGTTTGACGAAGACGTCGCGGCCGAAATCCAGGAGCGCGCGCGCGAGTATCTTGAGAAGCTTGCCGAAGAGCAGAACAAGAAGCGTGTTGAGCTTGGCGTTGAAGACGCCGTGATGGAGCTTGATGGCATGACGCCAAGCTTTGCCCTCAAGTTGGGCGAGAATGACATCAAGTCTGTTGATGATGTTGCTGGTCTTGTGCCGGATGACCTTACTGGCTGGCGCGAGAACAATAAAGAAGGCAAGCCTGTTTGGCAGGATGGCATTCTGAAGAAGGGTGAGATGCGCAAGGATGACGCGCAGCTCTTCATCATGAAGGCCCGCGTTCTGGCTGGGTGGATTGAACCTGAAGCGCTTGAAGCGCTTGAAGCCGAAATGGCGGCTGAAGTGGTTGCCGAAGAAATGGACCTGACCGAAGAAGAGCGGGCGCTGTTGGCGCTTGGCGAACTTGGTAAAGGTGGAAGCGATAGCGCCGAAGAGATCGAAATCAGCGATGAGGATATCATGGCTGAACTGGAAGGCATCGATCTTGACGAAGAACTCTTAGCGGGAGGCGGCGATGATGCCGCAACCGAAGAATGATGCCCCAGAGCGCCGTTTAGGGGCGCCTCAGAAAAAAGACACTGGCGGCCCCGTTCGCCAGTGCGCTGTGACGCGTGAGCGCCACGGCCAGGATCGGCTTGTGCGGTTTGTTCGAACGCCGGATGGCATTGCTGTTCCGGATGTGGCGAGCAAGTTGCCGGGTCGAGGGGTCTGGATCAAGGCCTATCGCGGTACGGTTGAGAAGGGCTTGAAAGCAGACGTATTCTCACGTGCTTTCAAGACCAAAACGGCACCTATGGAGGGGCTGAGCGCTGAGATTGAGCGCCAGCTCGCATATCGCTGCATCGGTCTGCTCGGCATGGCCAAGAAGAGCGGTGCTGTGACCCTTGGGTTTGATCAGGTCCGCGCCTATATACGTAAAGATGAGCCGGGCTGGCTGCTTGAAGCGAGTGATGGTGCGAAAGATGGCCGTAACAAGGTTCATTTTTTGGCCAAGGCGATATATGAGAATGTCAAAGTCGCGGGCGCATTGTCGTCTGCTGAATTGGGCATGGCCTTTGGGCGGGAGCATGTGATACATGCGCTGCTTGAACGAGGCTCGCTAGCGAATGCGTTCGGGATTGCTTACGGGCGACTGATTGGATTTCGAGAAGCGCCTGAAACAGGCTGGTTTTCCGGCAGACATGAGAATTTATAAGAGGAGCAGAGTTTTTCTGCTTCGTATAGAAGGTTAGAGACCAGGGTACGCATGAGCGATACAAAAGACACAGGCAAATCCAGCGGGCGTAAGCCTCTTACTGTTTCACGCGGTGGCACCGTGAAGCAAACCTTTAGCCATGGCCGCTCCAAACAGGTTGTGGTGGAAACCAAGAAGCGTCGGACCGTTGGGGCTCAGAGCAAACCTGGCGCCAGTGGAAAGCCGGGGGCCAAACCTACTGGGGGCGGTAAGCCCGTCTCCAAGCTTGCCGCTGCGGCCAAGAAGCTTGGCATTACTGAAGAAGAGCTGATTGCTCGCCAGAAAGTACTCTTGCAGCGCCGAGCCGCTGAAGAAAAACGCAAGGCTGAGCAAGAACAACAACAAGCCCGGACGAAGGCCCTGCAGGACAAGCAGGAAGAAAAAGTTCAGGAAGAAAAGCAGCGTGAAGAAGCTGATGCCCGCCGCAAAGCTGAAGAAGAAGACCGCAAGAAAGCAGAAGCAGAGGCGAAACAGCAAGCTGCTGCGGAAGCAAAATCCTCCAAACCCCAGCGTGATGGGGGAGGGCGCGGTAATTCGCCAGCGCCAAGTCAGGCCGATATTGAAGCTGCTGCTAGCTCTTCTGGTGGTCGTCGCAAAGGCGGCCGAGACCGTGATGACCGTGATCGCAGAGATCAAGGCGGTGGCCGCGGTGGCCGCGGGAATGACAATAAGCGTCGTAAGGGCAAGCTAACCATTGCGTCTGCATTGGGTGATGATGGTGATCGTCAGCGCTCCCTCGCGTCTGTGCGTCGTGCTCGTGAACGTGAGCGTGAACGCCGGTCTGGCGGAGAATCTCAGGAGAAAGTCTCTGTCGAGGTTAAACTACCTGAATCTATTACGCTTCAGGACCTTGCGGGACGGATGAATGAGCGTGTCGCCGACATCGTGAAGTTCATGATGCAGCAGGGCGAAATGATGCGTGGCAATGACATCATTGACGCGGACACAGCCGAACTCATCACCGAAGAATTTGGTCACACGGTTAAACGTGTGTCTGAAGCAGATGTTGAAATCGGTCTTGAGGGCGAAGAAGACGATCCGAAAGATATGACCGGTCGCCCGCCAATTGTGACGATCATGGGCCACGTTGATCATGGTAAGACATCACTTCTTGACGCTATGCGCTCAACTGATGTCGTATCAGGTGAAGCTGGCGGCATTACGCAGCATATTGGGGCCTATCAGGTCCAACTGAAATCTGGCGACAAGATTAGCTTCCTTGATACACCGGGCCACGCAGCGTTCTCGTCTATGCGGGCGCGGGGTGCGAACGTAACCGATATTGTTATTCTGGTTGTTGCGGCAAACGATTCTGTCATGCCGCAAACGATTGAAGCCATCAGCCACGCTAAAGCTGCTGAAGTGCCGATCATTGTTGCGGTTAATAAGGTCGATTTGCCGGAAGCGAACCCACAAAAAGTCCTTACCGATCTGTTGCAGCATGACATCCAGGTGGAAGCCATGGGCGGTGACGTGCAGGCGATTGAGGTTTCTGCACTTGAAAAGCAAGGTCTTGATGCGCTGTCTGAAGCCATCACGCTGCAAGCTGAATTGCTTGAGCTTAAAGCGAACGCAGATCGCGCTGCTGATGGTATTGTTGTGGAATCGCAGCTGGATAAAGGTCGCGGCCCCGTCGCAACTGTGCTGGTTAAACGTGGAACGCTGAAGCGCGGTGATATCGTGGTTGCTGGCTCGAAGTGGGGCAAGGTTCGCGCTCTGGTGAATGAGCGTAATCAGCAGATGAAAGAGGCTCTACCCTCAATGCCAGCAGAGATTCTGGGTCTTGATGGTACGCCAGAGCCGGGTGATGTTTTCAACGTTGTCGAGAATGAAGCGCGTGCTCGCGAAATTACTGAGTACCGTGACCGTGTGAAACGCCAGACAAAGGGTGTTGCAACCCAGCGCGCCTCGCTTGAACAGTTCATGACCAGCCTAAAAGATGGGTCTGCGGACATGAAAGACCTGCCAATTGTCCTGAAAGGCGATGTCCAGGGGTCTGTTGAGGCGATCACACAATCCCTGGAGAAGTTATCGACCGAAGAAGTCCGTGCGAATGTCGTCTACGGCTCTGCGGGCGGTATTTCTGAAAGTGATATTCTTCTGGCGCAAGCCTCCGGCGCGCCGGTCTTTGCCTTCAACGTGCGTGCGAATAAGCAAGCCCGGGAATTGGCAGAGAAAGAAGGCGTCGAAATTCGCTATTATTCGATAATTTACGAGCTTATCGACGATGTGAAAGCCTCGCTATCCGGCATGCTCGACCCAGAGAAGAAAGAAACCTTCATTGGTTACGCCGATATTCTGGAAGTCTTCAACATCACCAAGGTTGGTAAAGTTGCCGGGTGTAAGATTACTGAAGGCGTTGTTAAACGCGGCTGTGGTGTCCGCCTTCTGCGCGACGATGTCGTCATCCATGAAGGTAATCTGAAGACGTTGAAACGCTTCAAGGACGAAGTGCCTGAAGTCACGAATGGCATGGAATGCGGTATGGCGTTTGAGCGCTATGAAGACTTACGTGAAGGCGACAAGATTGAGTGCTTCGAAATTGAAATGATTGCCCGCACACTCGATTAAACAAGTGGGCAGATCGAAATCAGAAGACCGCTTACTATTGTGAGCGGTCTTTCGTTTTTATCGATCCTATTCACTTTATGACAGACTTTTCCGCTTAAACGACAGGATATGAGCGATCCCATCCAAATCTCCGGTGTTCTGACCAAGAAGGACGCTAAGCGCCTGACAACAGCCATACGCGGCAGCACAATTGGTCCAACAACGCTATATTATGCAGGTGTTACCGCTCCGATTATAGGTGCAGGCATGGCGCTTATGGCTCAAAATGCACTCGAAAAAGCGGCGATCAGCCCATATTGGGTGACGATGCTGTCTGCGATCATCGCTGCGATGGCTGGAATTGTCTGGTATCTTATATTCATCCGCTGGTCCTATCGTCATCGGCATGGCCGAAGTGCGGAGATGCAAGAGACGACACATGCCGCGATTAGCGATACGGGCCTCACCATCCTGCGCGGGGCGATTGAAACGCGTATTCCCTGGGGCGCAGTGACAGAAATCAAGGAAGAGCGGAGCTATACATTGTTGCGCTTTGACGGGACTGACCCGCTTATGGTGCCAAAGAGCTGGTTCCAAAAGGATAAGACTGCCTGCAAGGCCTTTATAGAACGTGTGAAAGCGGGCATGAAAGCCTAATGGCCCGTGGACGTAAAAGACAGATTGGTGCGCATGAACCGACCCAGCGACAGCTGCGGGCAGGAGAGCTTGTTCGTCATGCTTTGGTAGATGTTCTGGCGCGCGAAGAGTTTCGTGACCCTGATCTGCAAGGGGTGACGGTCACCATCGGTGAGGTGCGATGCTCGCCGGATTTGCGCCATGCGAATATCTTCTGCTCTCCCCTCGGGTTGAATGATAAAGACGACATAGAGCGGATTTCAGCGGCTTTGAACCGCGCAGCGTCATTCCTGCGTGGGCGTCTTGGACGTCAAATCGAAATGAAGTTCACACCGCAACTGCACTTTATCCCGGATCTTTCCTATAATGAGGCCAGCGAAATGGATGCGGTCTTCCGCCGCGCTGAAGTTGCGCGCGATATTGGCCCGGAAGACGAGGAAAACCTCTAGCGCGCGCTGGTTCGTCTGACAGGCAAGTGTTTCTTACCCCAGTCCTTGAAGGCGAGGAGGGCTGGTGCGAGTTCAGTGCCTTTTTCGGTCAGCGTATATTCATAGCGTTTTGGCCTTTCTGAATAAGGCTGCTTTGCAAGAATTCCAGCTTCGACCAAGCGCTTCAGGCGGTCTGACACGACGTGGCGTGTGGCACCTGTGCTTTTGGCAAACTCGTCGAATTTTGACAGTCCAAGAAAGCAATCGCGCATAATTAAAAGCGTCCAGCGATCGCCGACAATGGAGAGTGTGCGGGCGACAGGGCACCAGTTTTCGTCAAGATCTGTCCATTTCATACTTGTCCTTTATTCTGATTTGCGCAAAGTTCCAAATCAGAACTTAAGGATCTTGCTGTGGCGGATAAATCTGCAATTATTATTGGAGCAGGCGATGCTACGGGTGGGGCGATTGCGAAACGCTTTGCCAAAGGCGGCTATGCAACTGTTTGCACACGCCGTAGCATAGAGGCCTTGCAGCCTTTGATCAAAGAGATTGAGGCAGATGGCGGGGAGGCCCATGGATTTGGGTCGGATGCCCGTGATGAAGCGCAGGTTATCGAATTATTTGATCGCGTTGAGCGTGATATCGCCCCGGTTGAAGTTCTGGTTTTCAATATTGGTGCAAACGTTTTTTTCGGAATTGAGGAAACCACAGCCCGTGTTTACCGAAAGGTTTGGGAAATGGCGGCTTTTGCCGGGTTTCTAACCGGGCGTGAAGCAGCCCGAAAGATGACGCCGCGTCGTAAAGGCACAATCATTTTTACAGGTGCAACAGCCTCTATGCGCGGGGCCGCAGGCTTCTCTGCTTTTGCCGGCGCCAAGTTTGCCCTCAGGGCTTTGGCTCAAAGTATGGCGCGTGAATTGGGCCCAAAGGGCATTCATGTCGCCCACTCAATCATTGATGGCGCGATTGATACGGAGTGGATCAAGGAAAACTTCCCACAACGCTATGCTCTAAAAGAGCAGGGCGGCATTCTCGATCCGGCGGCGATTGCAGAGAACTATTGGCAGCTTCACCTGCAGCCAAAGAATGCCTGGACGCATGAGCTTGATCTGCGACCATGGATAGAAAAATTTTAACAGGGCGACTTCGATGGCTAAGAAACTAGAGTTCTATTTCGATTATATGAGCCCAACGGCTTATATCGCGGGAGCGATTGTTCCCGGTATTATTGAGCGAACAGGCGCTGAGCTGGATTTGAAGCCAATGTTCCTTGGCGGCGTGATGAAAGCGACCGGCAATCAACCCCCAGGAACGCTTCCGGTGAAAGGCAAATATATGGGCATGGACCTGATGCGCTGTTGCAAGCGCTACGGCCTGCCATTGCATTTTAACCCGCACTTCCCGCTGATGAATACGCGGGTCATGACAGGAGCCACCATCCGGCTTGCTGATGATCCTGAGCTACAGACTCAGTTCTTTAATTCCGCCTTCAAAAATGTCTGGGGTAATCCTAAGGGCATCAACTGCGGGGATGAGGTAGAGTTCAAGGCCGCCTTCTCAGCCGACGGCTTCAACGCGGATCATCTTTGGGCGCTTGGCAACGATCCGGAAACTAAGGCCATGCTACGCGCCAACACAGAGGAAGCGGTCGCACGCGGTGCCTTTGGCGCGCCGACCTTTTATGTTGGCGATGAAATGTTCTTTGGGCATGACCGCCTCGACTATGCCGAGGAGGCTCTAAAGGCTTAGGCTTTTAGGCCTGCCTTCTCTGCCAAGGTTTTCAAGGATACTTCAGGGCGAGGCCCATAGTGGGAAATCACTTCAGCCGCTGCGATATGCCCAAGCCGGGCGCAGGTTGCCAACGGGAGACCGCGTGAGATACCGTAAAGAACACCTGCTGCGTATTGGTCACCAGCCCCAGTTGTGTCGATCACTTGGCTCACAGGTTCAGCTGGGACGTGGATTGGGTCGCCTTCACCAATCAGCACTGAACCTTTTTCACTGCGCGTAATTGCGGCAAAGCCAGTTTCCGTGCTCAAAAGTTCAATAGCGGTATCGAAATCTCTGGTTTCGTACAGGCTGAGCAATTCTTCCTCATTGGCGAACAAGATATCTACCTGCGTTCGGATTAACTGTCGGAAGCTGGCCCGGTGGCGATCGACGCAAAAGCTGTCAGAAAGTGTGAGCGACACTTTGCGGCCTGCGGCGTGCGCAATTTCAGCTGCGTGAACGAACGCCGCTTTAGCTTCTGGTTTATCAAACAAATAGCCTTCCAGATAGAGAATGCTGCCAGCCTCAACAGTGGTCTTGTCGACATCCGTCGGAGAGAATTCAACAGACGCGCCAAGGTAGGTATTCATGCTGCGCTTGCCATCTGGCGTCACGAAGATGATTGAGCGCGCCGTTGCCGCACCGCCAATGAGAGGTGGGGTTTCAAACGGAACACCGCCGCTCTCCATATCGGCTTTGAACACCTTACCAAGGCGATCATCCGCAACTTTACCAATATAGGCTGCATCGCCGCCAAAACTGGCAATCCCGGCAATAGTGTTGGCGCCGGATCCACCTGAAGTCTCCAGTGCATCAACCGAAGCCTCGGTCAGCAAGTCCGCTCGATCTTCTTCAATCAGGTTCATCGCGTCCTTGTTAATGCCCCACTTGGACAGGAACGCGTCATCTTGTTTTGAGATGACATCGACAATTGCATTGCCAAGGCCGACCACGTCATATTTTGGAGCTGTCATTCGTGCGCTTTCAAGTAAAAACTGTTTGGCCGCATTTGCCAGATGCATAGGCTGGACGCAAGTAACTCGCACCGCTAAGGCGCAGGCATGAAAAAAATTGCCTACCTTTCCTCAAAAGTTACGCTTCCCGGTTCGCCAATCCGGCGGAGCGATGCGTTTGAACATGACCGCATGATGGACGCCCTAACAGATCCATTTGCTGAGCAGGGCTTGCAGATACAAGATATTGATTGGGCCGCAGAGAATGTCGATTGGAGCCTGTTTGATGCTGCACTGATCGGGACGACATGGGACTATTGGGACCATCAGGCTGCGTTTCTGGAGCGTTTGGACCTGATTGAGGCGCAAATACCACTCTACAATGGCGCTGAGCTGGTGCGCTGGAACTCGCATAAGGGCTATTTGCGGGAACTGGAACAGAAAGGCGCGCGGTTGATCCCGACGCTCTGGCTGGATCATGTCACAGCGGAGGGTGCTGCAGACGCTTTCAAGCTGCTTGGCAGTGACGATCTGGTGTTCAAACGACAGGTTGGCGCAGGCGCTGCGGGTCAATATCGCTTATCATCAGGCGATCCCGTGCCAGCGATGCCGCACCCCATGATGGTGCAGCCCTTTTTGAAGAAGATTCAGACAGAAGGTGAGATTAGCTTCATCTATATTGACGGCGAGTTTTGTCACGCCCTGATCAAACGGGCTGCAAATGGTGATTACCGCATCCAGTCCAGCTATGGCGGTGTGGAGGAAGCGATCGATCCAACGGAGGCTGATTTAGCTGATGCGGCGGCGGTTCTACTAACCCTAGAAGAGCCGCCTGTTTATGCGCGAGTAGACATGCTGCGAGGCGACGATGGTCGTTTGCTCCTGATGGAGATGGAGCTGATTGAGCCGTATCTGTATCCGCTAGAGGGGCCAGAACTTGGGCCGCGTCTAGCGGCAGCGATTTATAAACTGCTGAAATAGAATTACAATTTCTCCATCTAGCGACGGACTGGCTGGTGTGAGGCGTTTGAAGAGGTGATTCTAATCTGCAAAGGACGCTTATTTTGCCCAATCTGACAGCTTTTACAGTCTCGCCCCTCTTTCTTGCGATTGCCGCGCTAACCCTTTCAGGCTGTGCCTCAAAGCCTGAGCGCGGCGGACGGGGGGGCGGCGCGAAAGCAGATCGCGGCGGGTCCTATCAAGGCGGCATAATTGCCCGGCCGATCGCCATCCTGCTGACAGGCATGGACGCCAACGGTGATTATCAGGTGAGCAACGCTGAGCTTGCAGAAGGGGTTGAAATTGAATGGGCTAACTTATCAAGGGGTAAGCCCGGCAAAGTTTCGGCCATCGAGCTTGCCGACTGGGCAAAGCAGGTTATGGGCAGCGCCGAGGCGATGCCAAACAGCATTTCTTTCGACACAGATCTCAATGCGCAGATTACCGAGCTTGAATTTGGCGATCGATTACGGGCTGAATTTGCGCTGCTGGATAAGGACAAGGATTGGAACCTAACGCGCGCTGAACTGGTAAGCCGCTTACCTGCGCCGAATATTCAGGATAGGCGGCAAGGCAGCGGCGGGCGCGGCGAGGGCCGGGGTAGCGGTGGTGGCGATCGGCCACGCCGCTAGCGGTCCCAAGATTGATCGCTCCGCGCTGCCTCGTAAAATGCAATTGCGGCCGCATTGGAAACATTCAGGCTCTCCATCGCGGGCGCGATTGGGATATGAGCAAGTTCTGCGCAAGCTTTCGCAACGGCGGGCCGCAAACCTGGTCCCTCAGCACCGAGGACAATAGCAAGTTTAGCTGCGCCTTTAACGGCTTTATCAATTGTGTCGCGCCCGCTGCTTGCCAGGCCGACGGTGTGATAACCCGCTTCGTTGAGGGTTTCGACGGTGCGCGCGATGTTCACGACCCGGCATTCCGCAACTGTTTCAATCGCGCCAACAGCGGCTTTGGCGACGACGCCTGTAACTGGCGGGGCGTTACGGGTTTGCAGGATAAGGCCCCCAAAGCCGAAAGCGGCAGCGGAGCGGAAAATTGCACCTAGATTATGTGGATCGCTGACTTGGTCTAGAATGACCAATCGCGCTGTGCCACGCTCAATCAAGTCCTCAAGCCCTATATCAGGAAGTGGTTCAAACTGCGCCGCAACTCCCTGGTGCACTGCTCCCTGTGGCAAGAGTGTGCCAAGTTCGCCAGGGGCGATATCTTCAGACTTCTCGCTATGTTTGCCGAGGCGACTTGCTGCGTTTCGTGTGGCGACTAAACGCGTTAGAGTTCGCGCAGGATTAGCCAGTGCTGCTTCCACAGGGTGCTGTCCCCAGATCCAGGTACCGCCATGTCTATTACTGTTCCCGCCTGATTTGCGTTGGGGTGAACGAGAACGGTTGCGTGCGCGAGACTTGCTCATTATAAGGCCGAATTCCGGTTGTTGGCAGGAGGCGTGTTTGCCCCCTATTGGCGGTTGGAAGCTGCGGCGTCAAATGGTGCTGTGCAGGTCCCTCGGGAGGGGTGGCCGAGTGGTTAAAGGCAGCAGACTGTAAATCTGCCCGCATAGCGTACACAGGTTCGAATCCTGTCCCCTCCACCACCTGCACGAACCGTGCTACGCTGCTCCCGTTGAGCGGGTATAGCATAATGGTAATGCAGTAGCCTTCCAAGCTATCGATCTCGGTTCGATCCCGTGTACCCGCTCCAACAGCTTTACGAAATGCGATCTACTGCGAGCGGAATGCATTTGATGCTGAATAGGGTTTGACTCACAAGTCTGTTTGGTGTTTATCCGCGCCTTCATGCCCGCGCCCTATGGGCGGCGGCCAAAGTTTCATTTTTCGAGTTCCGGAAGGACGAGCGCTATGTTCGCGGTCATTAAGACAGGTGGCAAACAGTATAAAGTTGCCGAAGGTGATGAGATC
>CAZGVG010000002.1:0-59389 GCA_964528975.1 uncultured Hyphomonas sp. | reverse complement strand
CCAGTCTATTGGCTGGCCACACGCGCCGTTTGATATCCCCGCCGAGATTGAAACGGCTTGGAAAGCAGCTGGGCAACGCAGCCTTGGTGCGTATTCAGACTGGCAGAACCGTTTGGAAGCTTCGGTCCAGAAGTCTGAATTTAAGGCCTGTATGGATGGCCATCTGCATGGTGGCCTCGCTGAGGTTGTTGCCGCTCACAAAAGGGCTGTCATTGAAGGCGGCAAGGATGATGCGACGCGCAAGTGGTCTGGTGCGGTCCTTGAGAAACTCACAGAAGCAATCCCTGAAATGATTGGCGGGTCTGCTGATCTCACTGGCTCTAACAATACCAAGACCAGCCACACAGACCCAATCAGCCCTGACAATTGGGGCGGGCGTTATGTCCATTACGGCATTCGCGAGCATGCCATGGCGGCAGCGATGAACGGCATGGCGCTGCATGGTGGGATCCTACCATACTCTGGGACGTTCCTTGTGTTTGCGGACTATTCACGCGCCGCAATTCGTCTTGGCGCTCTGATGGGCGAGCGGGTCATTCACGTGATGACACACGATTCGATCGGCCTTGGCGAAGATGGCCCTACCCACCAGCCGGTGGAGCATGTGGCCTCTCTGCGCGCGATGCCAAACATGCTGGTCTTCCGCCCCTGCGACGGGGTTGAAACCGCTGAGTGCTGGGAAACAGCTTTGCGTCAAACAGACGGCCCCTCAACGATGGCGCTAACCCGTCAGAAGGTGAAATCAGCACGCACCTTGCATACTGACGAGAACCTGTCCGCTAAAGGCGGTTATGTCCTGTCAGAGGCCGATGGCGCCCAAGCGGTTATCATTGCGACCGGGTCAGAAGTCGAGATCGCTATGGCGGCTCAAGCGGCGCTCGCTGAAAAGGGCATCGCGGCACGTGTTGTTTCAATGCCCTGCATGGACCTGTTCGAGCAGCAATCTGAAAGCTATCAACGCGAGACTTTGGGCGGCGACTTACCTAAAGTCGCTGTAGAAGCTGGCGTTCGCTTCGGCTGGGATCGCTGGATCGGTTATGATGGCGGCTTTGTCGGGATGAACAGCTTCGGGGCTTCAGGCCCTTATCAGGATCTTTATGCCAAGTTCAACATCACGGCTGACGCGGTGATCACTGAGATTGAAAAGCGCGTTTAGCCTTAAGGCTTCGGGAATAAACGGCCGGGCCATAAGCAAACAGTCAGGGGGTCTCCGGCATTGCCTTTCTGATACTGATCGGGCCTCGCCAGATAGGCTTCAAGGGCGATTTCCGCTGAAAGGTCAAGCTGGCCCGCAGAGCTGGACGCATCGCGTTCAGCCATCAAGCGTCTGCCATGGCAGCGATACAGATCAATATGGCGGAGGTCTTCCGGAACCTGCCCGCCCCTGATCTTTTGGAATGCAAGCCGCTGTCGTTCCGCTGAAAAGGTCAAGGTTGCCGGCCACCCCGGGCCATCAGGGATGGCCACCCAAGCCGCGCCGATACCGCTTTCTTTATTCTTCTTGCCAAACAGAACGCTGTGAATGTGCCCCCCTCGAACCTGACGCGTCTCGACAGAAACATGACCGCTGCGCTTGATCTGCCTTAACCAGGTTTCAACATACTTATCCCGCGTGTCCCAGGCTGCCTGCTTATCGCCTGCGGCGAGATAGGCTGATATGGCATAGAAATTTGATTGTGCATCAGTCATCGGCCCTGCTGCGCTAAAATGCTCTGTAGCGCGTTTAGCAAGGCCCTCATCGGCTGCTGCGATGCCCGCAATACGACGCGCCTCCGCAACCTCTGGTCGCTCTGGACAGGCTGCAATGAAGGTTTCCGTGACGTTGAGGATGTATTCCGGCGTTGCCTCAACCTGAGGCTCACTAATCGCCAGTTGCCAGCTTGCGGCATCTTGCCAGCTGCATGTCTGCGCTGCGGCGAAGGGGGAGGACATTACTGCAATGAATGTGGTGACAAATGATGCCAGAACGGCACAGGCATATCGCCATATTCGTTTGGTTTCTAAAATCTTAAAGGCCATAGCCAGTCATCGTGCAAAGCCGATGCCTATTAAGCTAGAAACACTCGCTCAAACGTCCAAAAAGCTCCAGTGAGGCCGATAAGCCCGCAGGCTGGCCAGACGATGAATTTGCGATACTGACCTTCTTGAATCCTGCGCGTGACGGGCCACAGCAGAAGCGCCGCTAGGGCAATGACTGCGAGCTGACCAAGCTCCACACCAATATTGAAACCGATCAGGGCACTCCAGAACTGCCCACTTGGAAGCCCAAGCGTACCAAAGAACCCGGCAAACCCCATCCCGTGAATAAGCCCAAAGACAAAGACGATCAGAGGCCGCCAGCGCTGCATATCCTTGAAGACAAGGTTCTCAATCGCGACAAAGGCAATGGTTGCAGCGATTAAAGGCTCCACGATCGAAGCGGGTGGGCTTAATACACCGGAAGCCACCAGTGCCAGCGTCACGGTATGCGCGAGCGTAAAGGCTGAGACTTGAAGGATAAGCGGCTTGAGACGCCGGGTTGAGAAAAAGAGCGCCAGCACAAACAGGATATGATCAAGCCCGCCTGGCAGAATGTGTTGCAAACCGATTTTTATATATAGGCCGAACGTTTCGAGTGCTGGTCGATCAAAATCAATGGTCTCCGTCTGCATACTGTCAGAAGCTGCATCCTCAGACCCAGCAGCCCGGTCCATTTCCTGAAGGGCGCGGCAAAGCGCGGGGTCCATGCCGCCATCCATGGTGCAGAACTCATCTTCAGGGTGCGCGGACACATTTGGGGCGAGCGAGACGCAGGCCAAAGCTAAAAACAAGCTCAGAAAGAGTGCGCGCAAGCCCATCACTATGGCCACTCAATCTGTGCGTGATTGTGGCCGTGGTGGTCATCTTCATCATGCGCGTGATCGTGAAACGGCAAAAGCAAAAGCCCAGCAGCGATGACAACGCCTGTTGTAAGCGCCGCAAGCCCTTTTCCGGTACTTGTTTCCTTTAGAGGCGCCATAAGCGGGCCGGTCGCGACGAACAATAAGAGGCCCGCAGAGAGCGCAAATAGCATCCCGATAACCTCATCTCCAAGGCCAAACATGAAAGGCCCCGATACAAGCACACCCAGTGGCGTCGTCGCAGCGGCCGCCAAGAAGGCCCAGAAAAAGGCCGAGCGGTTGGACACATTGTGTCTGCGCAGGATTGCAAAGGCAATCACGCCTTCCGGGAACTCGTGCAAAATCAGCCCAATGGCAGAGTAGACCCCTGTTTCGAAACTCGCCGCAAACGTCACCGAATAGACAATCCCGTCGATAAAGGAATGAACGCCAATCGCCAGAATGGGCGTTATGGCCTCGCTCGGCAGGGTCGCTTCAGGCCGTTCTGGAAAGAGCCCCCTGATAAGATAATGCAGCAACAGACCGCCAAAAAAGCCAACGGAGAGCCAAACAGGGGCCGCTTCAGATTGCGCGAAGGCTTCCGGCAGGATGTGCAGAAACGCCATCGCCGTCAGCATGCCGGCAGCGGCAAGCCCGAACAGGTTGGCATAGCGCAAGCTCCAGTCGCCTCTTAGCGCAACTGCGAGCAAGCCTAACGTCGTGACGAAGGCTGCGATTAGTCCAAAGAAAAGAGGGGCCTGCACGGCATCGAGCATAGGGTTAGAAATCCTGAGCTTTTCGGCACACTAGCCTTTTGTCATGTCTTGAGATGTTATAGTGTCCCAAAATCGTCAAGGCGAGGTAGTCATCTCACCTGACCCTGTCAAACGAAAGCTGACCCCAATGACCCGTTCAACTCAGATTTTGATCGCCGCCATATCCGCCATTTTTGCGACGGCCTGCCAGCCTGCTGAAGTGATTGAGGATGCACCTGCGCCGCCGCCCGCATCTGTTGCTGAAAATACTGAGACCGTCGTCGCTGAAGGGCCAGCGCCTGAAGCTCCAGCTGCGCCAGAAGGACATGATCACGATGATGAAGGTCATGCCGAAACAGGCCATCAAGACGAAGAGGGTCATGATCATGCTGACAAAGAGCACAGCGACCATGACCACGATGAAGCAGAGCATGATCATGCTGGCGGCGAGGCCCATGTGCATGGTCATGGCGACCTTGCTGTTTCCCTCTCCGAAACAACGATCGCTGTTTCTCTTGAGGCCCCACTTGCGAATTTCGGTTTAAATGAAAGTGATACAGAGATCGAGAATAGCAGCCTTTATACAGACAGCCTTGTGACCCTAGTCGGCGGCGATGCCTGCACACGCAGTGAAGCAAGTGTTATGGCGCGCAGTAATGGCGATCATGGCAATATGGCGATCGATTTGCTGTATGCATGCCCGGATGTGAAAGCCGTCACAGCCATTGACGTGACAGTCTTTTCAGCATTCTCAGGGTTTGAGGATATTGATGCTGTTGTCCTGACCGATGCAGGACAGTCGGCAAGTGAATTGACGCCGGACGCAGCAAGGCTCACTCTCAATTAGATGAAACCGCCAATTGTTGATGTCCAGAATCTGCGCTTTGCCTGGCCAGAGCAAGCGCCTCTTTTAGACATCAAGGCCTTCACGCTCGCGGCTTCTGAACGCCTGTTTTTAAAAGGCCCAAGTGGGTCTGGAAAATCAACGCTCTTAGGCTTGATTTCAGGTGTGCTGACGCCGCAAAGTGGCGAGGTGATGGTAACTGGCAAAGATATGGCCAAGCTATCAGGCAGCCAGAGGGATGGCGTACGGGCCGACCATCTGGGCGTTATTTTCCAGATGTTTAATCTGGTCCCTTATTTATCTGTGACTGAAAATGTCATTCTGCCATGCCGCTTTTCAAAACAGCGATTGGCGCACGCAAAGGCTGCGGGCGGGGTTACATTTGAAGCTCATCGCCTTTTGAAACGGCTCGGACTGAGCGACCCGGGCCTTCTGAATCGAAAGGTCACTGATCTCTCGGTTGGTCAACAGCAGCGCGTTGCAGCGGCCCGCGCCCTGATCGGTGGGCCAAAACTGATCATTGCCGATGAGCCGACTTCGGCGCTCGATGCCGATAGCCGCGACCGCTTTATTACGCTGCTCAGCGAGGAAGCGACAGCAACTGGGGCCAGCCTGCTTTTTGTCAGCCATGATGCCAGTCTTGCCAGCTTGTTTGACCGGGCTGTTGATCTGTTCGAGATCAACGCGAAGGCGCCAGACAAGAGGGCGGCCTGATGGGGGTTTCGATCTTTGACCTGGCGTGGCGCAGCCTATGGAACCGCCGCGTCTCAGCGCTGTTGACCATCATTGCCGTGGCTTTGTCGGTTGCCCTTTTCTTGGGTGTCGAAAAAGCGAGAAACGCGGCGCGTGCAGGCTTTGATAATACTATTTCCGGGACTGATCTCATCGTCGGCGCACCGTCCGGGCAGATTAATCTGCTGCTTTATTCCGTCTTCCGGCTGGGCAACGCGACGGCGGAGATTTCATGGCCCGCTTATCAGGAGCTTGAAAACCGCACGGATATTGGGTGGACCGTGCCAATCTCTCTTGGCGATAGCCATCGCGGCTTCCGGGTGCTCGGTACAACGCAAGCCTATTTCAAGCATTATAAATATGGTGAGAAGCAGGCTCTGAGCTTCGCAGAGGGCCAGCAGTTTGATGATCTGTTCGACGCGGTTCTGGGCGCGAAGGTTGCCAAAGACCTGGGCTATGAGCTTGGAACCTCAATGATACTTACGCACGGTCTTGGCGCCAGCGGGCTGTCGGATCATGACAATCGACCTTTCCGTGTCGTGGGTGTGCTGAAGCCGACAGGAACCCCCGTCGATCAGACGATCCATGTCTCTCTCGAAGGCATTACCGCCATGCATGTCGGCTGGGAAACAGGCACAAAGAACCCGCTCGCCGACACGATTACGGAAGAGATGGTGCGCAGCTTCGACCTGACCCCAAAAACCGTAACGGCTGTTTATGTTGGTCTGAAAAACAGAGCTTCGGTTCTGCGCACACGCCGCGCGATCAATACCAATAGATCCGAGCCACTACTGGCCATTATTCCCGGTCAAGCCTTGGCTGAGCTTTGGCAGGTTATGGGCACGGCTGAGCGTGTCTTGCTCGCTGTTTCGGCTTTTGTGATCGCGGTTGGCCTTGTTTCGATCCTGACCAGCATCCTGACCAGTTTGAATGAGCGCAGACGAGAGATGTCGATCCTGCGCGCCACAGGGGCTCGGCCCGGGCATATCTTCGCGCTTCTGGTTCTGGAAGCCGCGGCTCTTGGCTTTGTCGGCGCTGTTCTGGGCGCCGTCCTGATACAAGGCATCTTTGCCGTCGCAGCGCCAATCCTGTCTGCTCAGTATGGCGTTGCTTTAAGCGGCACTGGGCCAGGCCTGGTCGATCTCTGGACCATCGGCGCTGTGACACTTGCGGCATTTTTCCTCGGACTTTGGCCAGCTTTGACTGCGCTTCGGCGATCCTTGGCCGACGGGCTCAGCGTTAAAGTGTGATCACAAGCGCGGCAAAGGCCTAGCCGCACGTTGTAATCGAGCTTAAGTGAGGAGTATGATTTACCGCATTCTAATACCTGTCCTGGCCAGCGCTGCTCTTGTCGCTTGCGGACCTTCGGAGCCCGAGTCCACAGCGCCTGTTTTGACCGCTGAGGCCGTAGATGCGCCTGCGCCAGCCGCAAATGATGTCAAAGCTCCTTCAACGGAACCTCAGGTTGGGGACCGGATACCAGAACCAGATCTCGAATCATCAAACCGGATGGCGGCTGCCGGGTTTGAGGCGAATGACGCTGCGGCGCGGGGCTTGCGGGAAATAGGCTGGGAAGAACTCATGCCGGAAGGCGAAGAAGAACGCCTCGCCGCGCTCTACCAGAACCAGATGGCAATGCTCTATTCCGGCGGCGGTATTGCCGAGGGTTCTGCGGCAGACCAGATGGTCCAGATCGGTACGTTTAACACGGTGAAAGAGCTGAATGAAACCAAGGTCCGCATCCCAGGATATACGGTTCCGTTTGAATATGGTTCCAATGCCGAGATCACAGAATTTCTGCTCGTCCCATATTTTGGAGCCTGTCTACACGCGCCTCCGCCACCGCCAAACCAGACCCTTTTCATTATAGCAGATAAGCCGATCAAGCTCAGAAACCTTGCCCAGGCGGTCTGGATCGAGGGCACAATATATACCCAGACACAAGAATCAGAGCTGGCTGATGCGGCCTATACGATCAAGGTCGACCGGGTTGAAACCTACGAATATTAGGCACGCGTCGGCTTGCCTCATGGGCTGCGAGCACAAGTGCCCTAATTGACATCTGATAAATGAAAGGGCTCCTTCATGGCTACCATACTTTCCTACGCGCTGTTTGTTGGCGTTGCCGCGCTGGTTGTGGTGCTGGCGCTTGGTCTGATAAACCTTCTCAAAGAGGGGGATGAGCAGCGCAGCCGGTCCAACCAACTGATGCGGATGCGGATTGCCGTTCAGGCGGGGGTTATCGGTATCCTTGTCCTGCTTGGGATCGTTTTAGGGTCTATAAAACTCTTCTAAGGAGCGGCTCATGGTCAAGCTGGACAAGATTTACACCAAGGCAGGTGATAAAGGCACAACACGCCTCTCAACTGGCGAGCAGGTCAATAAATGGCATCCGCGCGTTACCGCTTATGGCACAGTCGATGAGGTCAACGCCGCCTTAGGCGTCTCAACCCTCCACGCAAAAGGTGACATGCTGAGCGCTCTGCGCCGAATTCAGAATGACCTTTTTGACCTGGGTGCGGATCTTGCCACTCCTGACAGAGGCAAAAAGCTCGAATGGGAACCTTTACGGATTGTTGAAGCGCAGGTGGAGCGGCTTGAAGCTGAAATCGATGCGATGAACGCTAATATCCCACCACTGGATAGCTTTATCCTACCGGGCGGGTCGGCTCTGGCGACGCACCTACATGTTGCCCGCACCCTTTGCCGCCGAGCTGAGCGCCAGATCGCGGAGCTTTCCGCAATGGAAAATGAGATCGTGAGCGCAGCGACCCTTGCTTATGCCAACCGTCTCTCAGACTGGCTGTTTGTAGCTGGACGCGCTGCTAACAATGATGGCGCTGATGACGTTAAATGGGTCCCGGGCGCGAACCGTTAGCCGCTATTGAAATGGCCATAAATCCGTTCGGCAAGCGCGGCAGAAACACCATCAACCTCTTTCAAGTCCGCCAATTTGGCGCGCGAAACGCCTTTGGCTGATCCAAAGTATTGCAGCAATGCCTTTTTCCGGCCTGGCCCAATGCCTTCAATTTCATCGAGCGGGTTCTTTTTGATGTCAGCGCTGCGTTTCGCGCGATGTGCGCCGATGGCCCAGCGGTGCGCTTCATCGCGCAGCCTCTGCAAATAGTATAGAACAGGTGCGTTTTCTGGCAGGCGGAATGGCGCTTTACCCGGTCGGAAGAATTGCTCTCGGCCGGCATTGCGTTCAACACCTTTCGCAATTGAAACCAGCGGCACATCATTTGGGCTAAGGCCCAGCTCTGCGATCGCTTCAATGACGCTGCTGAGCTGCCCCAGCCCGCCATCAATCAGGATCAGGTCAGGCCAGGTTTCCTTATTGCCTTCATCACGGTCCTTCAGAGCTCTGGCAAAGCGCCTGCGCATTACTTCGCGCATCATGCCATAATCATCGCCAGGCTCGATGCTCTTATCCTTGATATTGAACTTACGGTACTGGCCTTTGTCGAAGCCATCAGGCCCGGCGACCACCATGCCGCCAACCATATTGGACCCCTGGATGTGCGAGTTATCATAGACCTCGATCCGGGCGGGCGGTTCAGACAGATCAAACGCCTTCGCCACTTCTTTCAAAAGCCGCGCCTGGCTGGCGCTTTCAGCAAGTTTGCGGCTCAGCGCTTCGGCGGCATTTCGGCTTGCTTGCTGAACCAATGAACGTTTATCGCCCCTTCGCGGGGTTCGAAGCTCAACTTTCCGGTCCGCTTTCAAGGCCAAAGCATCAATAATAAGTTCGGCATCGGAAGGGTTGGTATTGCTCAGGATCAAACGCGGCGGTGGGCGTTTATCATAGAATTGCACGAGAAAGGCGGCAAGAATATCGCCTTCTGTCTCACCCTTTTCATGGCGCGGGAAATGCACTGTCGCGCCCCAGTTTTGCCCGGCCCGGATGAAGAAAACCTGCACCGCTGAGAGACCGCCCTCAATCGCAATGGCAAAGATGTCAGCCTCTTCAATCCCGTCTGGATTAATGTCTTGCTGGGCCCGCACAACGGCCAGCGCCCGAATACGGTCGCGCAAAGACGCTGCGCGCTCAAAGTCCATATCCTCAGAGGCCTGCTCCATTTGAGACGCAAGATCGGTTTGCAAGTCTGTGGCTTTGCCGCGCAGAAAGTCTGCCGCCTGATTGGCCAGTTCATTATACGCATCATGCTCCACCAACCCGACACAAGGCGCAGAGCAACGCTTGATCTGATGCAACATGCAGGGCCGGGTGCGGACATTATAGACGCTGTCCTCACAGGTGCGCAGAAGGAACGCTTTCTGCAATGTATCAATTGTCCGCGTTACAGCATTGGCACTGGCAAAGGGGCCAAAATAGTCGCCGCGATCTTTTTTCGAGCCACGATACTTCAAAACTTGCGGCGCCTCATGATCCCGCCGGATCAAAATGTAGGGAAATGATTTATCATCGCGTAGAAGGATATTGTAGCGGGGCTTCAATGACTTGATCAGGCTTGCCTCAAGCAAAAGCGCTTCAGTCTCTGTCTCGGTGACCACAAACTCCATGCGCGCCGTCGCCATGATCATAGCGGCTATACGCTGTGTGTGGCCGCCAATCCGCGTATAGGATGAGACACGCGCCTTCAGACTTTTGGCTTTACCGACATACAAAACCGTCTCGTCTTCCCCGAACATCCGGTAAACGCCGGGTTTGGCCGGCAACCGGGAGAGGTTATCCTTGATGACATCAACGCCGCGTTTGCGGCTGGAAGTTTCGACTGAGTGCGGCATACCGCTAATTTAGGACGGCTGCGCAGAAAAGCCTAGCGCATAAAGAGACCGCTCATGCTGCCCTCGCCTGAATCAAACGTCCAGCCTGTTCCGAAGGCGACGATAGACACTAGGATCACAGCGGCAACAAATTGGCGTCCATGGCTCCCTGGATTATACTTTCGGCGGGCGCGAGACACAATAATATACATGACAAGCATGATGAAAGCACAAAGCCCAAGGAGGCGCTCGCCCATACTTAAATTGACCAGATAGTCTTGAGCCTGGCCTGCATAAAATTGCGCCTCGCTAACAAACTGATTGAGCGCAGCTTTGTACAGGTCTTTATTTTGACTTACAGACAAACTCATGGTCGTCCCCACATGATATGTAGCGGGAATGTCTCATGATCTGGTCACTTTAACGCTAAAATAATCGATCAAATTTGACGCAATCTAAGCCTTTAACGCGCTTGCCTATCGCTGAATTGAGGCTTACAGCCATCGGCTTCGAAACGGAGATATTACATGTCCAGTCAGCTTAATCTAAGCGACGCCGTCAATCGCGTCGCTCCGTCCGCAACAATTGCTGTTACGACAAAAGCGGCTGAACTTAAGCGCGCGGGTGAGGATGTGATCGGCCTTGGGGCTGGCGAACCGGATTTCGATACGCCAGATCATATCAAGCAAGCCGCCATTACCGCAATCCAATCGGGCAAGACCAAGTATACGCCTGCGGATGGGATACCGGAGCTTAAGGAAGCCATTTGCGCGAAGTTCAAGCGCGACAATGACCTCTCCTATACGCCTGCCCAAGTGCATGTAGCTCCAGGCGGCAAGCCCGTCATCTATAATGCTCTGGTGTCGACGCTTAACCCTGGCGATGAGGTCGTTATCCCTGCGCCCTATTGGGTTAGCTATCCGGAAATGGTCAAGCTTTGCGGCGGCACGCCCGTGATCGTTTCCTGTGGCCCGAACGCGCAATACAAACTGACGCCAGAGGCCCTTGAAGCGGCCATTACACCGAACACAAAATGGCTTATCCTGAACTCGCCGTCCAACCCAACAGGAGCCGCCTATACACGCGCTGAGCTTAAAGGCCTTGCAGCCGTGCTGATGCGTCATCCGCAGGTCTGGGTCCTGACTGATGATATGTATGAGCATCTTGTCTATGATGGCTTTGAGTATAGCACCATCGCGCAAGTTGAGCCGGGCCTCTACGACCGGACGCTCACCATGAACGGTGTTTCCAAAGCCTATGCCATGACAGGCTGGCGGATCGGTTATGCCGCTGGACCCGCAGATCTAATCAAGACGATGCGCAAAGTGATTAGCCAAACCACGTCAAACCCGTCTTCGATTTCGCAGTATGCCGCGCTTGCGGCCTTGAATGGGAGCCATGATTTCCTGCCGGAGCGAAACGCCGTTTTCAAACGGCGACGCGATTATGTCGTCGCTGAGCTGAACAAAGCAAACGGGCTAAGCTGCGCCACGCCAGAAGGCGCGTTCTATGTCTATCCGTCATGCGCCGGTGCAATTGGCAAAAAAGCGCGCTCTGGAAAGGTCATTGAGACAGATAGTGACTTTGCTGCAGAGTTGCTGGAACAGGAAAAAGTCGCCGTGGTTATGGGAGCGGCATTTGGCTTGTCCCCTGCTTTCCGAATTTCCTATGCAACCTCAGATGAGGCACTGGAAAAAGCGATGGCACGGATACAAGCGTTTTGCGCGAGCCTGACCTAGCTGCTTAAAAATCCACTGGCACCTGTGCCATCATCGTCTCATACAGCCTATAGCAATTCCGGCCATCTGCCTTGGCTTGGTAAAGCGCAAGGTCTGCGCATTTCATCAACGTATCCGCATCACCTGCATGCATAGGCGAACAGGCAATACCGATTGAAGCAGTGGATTGCACCTCCAGACTTCCAATACGGTACGGGAGTGCGAGTTTGGCCGTGAGCCGGGCCGCCAATAGGCATGCTTCCATCGGGTTCGCTACCCCGCGTGAGACCACTACAAACTCATCCCCGCCCATCCGCGCCGCCCAGTCCTGATCGCGAATATGACTGCGCAGACGCTTGCCAACCAGGTTCAGCAAGGCATCCCCGGCCTGATGGCCCAATTCGTCATTAATGGCTTTGAAGCCATCAAGATCAATTGCAAGTAGACAGAGACACTTATTGTCCTTGCTGGCGCGCAGGTCTGTTTTGATCTGATCTGAGAATCGGTAGCGGTTGGCCAATCCTGTCAGCATATCATGCTCTGCCATATGCTTGAGCTTGCGCGCACTCAAAACGCGATCTGTGACATTGGTTCCAATACCAAAATAACCCATAATCTGTCCGTCACCATCAAAGCGCGGCGTCGCACTCAGCGAAATATAGAATTTTTGGTCCTGCTTGTTGCGGAAAACAGACTGTATGTCGGAATAGGGTTCATGGAGCTTGAGGGCATGATGCATTCGCCGCATTTCGACTTGATCAAGCTTAATGAGGCTAAGATAATGCTGACCAATCAGGTTACTCGCGTCATCGACCAATTCACCCATAAGACGACCACCCGCTTCGGTGACCACACCCTGCACATCAGTCTCCCAATACATATCCGTCGCAAAATCAGCAATGCGAGAGACCGCTTCAACGTGCTCATCTTTAGCCGTCTGACGCCTTTTCTCACTATCATATATCCATAAGGCGGACGTCATACCTGCCAGGCTGAGCGAAGCGAGAACAAGTAAACCGGAGCCTTGCGAGATTTGCCTGATAAAAATGAGCCATTCAACATAAACAGCGAGCGCTAAAAGAATGGCAATGGTCAAAGATTGGAACCAATTGCATCGGACCTTCATACTGAACTTTATGGGTAAGTTCTTCATATGAAGATTAAACTACTTTAAGTTGAATATTTTGTTACTGGAGGTTTTCGAGCGCTTGTCCCGGACTAACGCCGCCCAAAAAGACGCTCGATATCAGCCAGTTTCAGCTCCACATAAGTCGGTCGGCCATGATTGCATTGCCCAGAATGAGGCGTCGCCTCCATCTGCCTGAGCAGGGCGTTCATTTCTTCGCCATTGAGCCTTCGTCCGGCGCGCACTGACCCCCGGCAAGCCATATTGCCCATGACCTCTTCGAAACGCTCTTTCAGGGCAAGGCCAGCCTCATATTCTGCAAAATCATCGGCCAAGTCCTGCACCAGGCCCCGTGCATCCATTTCACCGAAAAGGGCCGGCGTGGCCCGCACACAGACAGCGCCAGCCCCAAAGGATTCCAGCTCTAATCCAAGATCAGCCAGCTCTTCCCGGCGCTCCAAAACGCGCGCGGCTTCACCCTCAGCCAGTTCAACAATATCCGGGATCAGCAAAGCTTGCCGCTTCACTCCACCTGCTGCCATCTGGCGTTTCATGTCCTCATAGACGAGCCGCTCATGCGCAGCGTGTTGGTCTACGATCACAATCCCATCCTCAGTTTGCGCCACCACATAGGTCTCGTGCAGCTGTGCGCGTGCTACGCCAAGCGGGAAATCAGCAACAGGTACTGCACTGTCAGGTTCAACCCGCGCCGTTGGGGCTGCATCATAGGCGTGCGCCGCAGGTTCATGAAGCGTCGTATAACCATGCCCCAGCCCCGGCTGCGGCAGAGGCGATCCTGCAGCAGGACTTGGGAGGCGAGCACTATCACGAGGCTCCGCCCAAAAACTGGATGGCCGAAACACATCGGCCTGCTGCGGCTCTGTCTGAACCTTGCCAAGCGCGTAGCCCGCAACCGTCGTACTTGCCCGGTGCCCTGCCGCTGCGAGTGCATGCCGAAGCGATCCAATGATCAGACCGCGCACGTTCTGCGCATCGCGAAAGCGCACTTCAGTCTTGGCGGGATGTACGTTGACGTCAACATATTCCGGATCAAGATCCAGAAACAGAGCCGCCATGGGATGTCGGTCGCGCGCGAGAAAATCCTGATACGCAGCGCGGATAACACCATTCAGCATTCGGTCTTTCACCGGACGTCCATTGACGAACAGGTATTGCTGCTGCGCATTGCCCCGATTGAGCGTCGGCAAGCCAGCAAACCCCGACAAGCGGACGCCTTCGCGCTCAGCCTCAATTTCAAGGGCGTTCTCACGAAAATCACGGCCCATTATCGCGCCAAGCCGCTCCAGCCTGCCTGTCGCCGTGTCTGGATGGGCGGCATACCGAAACGTGCTGCGGCCATTGCTTTCAAGGCTGAAGGCTACATCGGCACGCGCCATAGCCAACCGTTTGAGCGCATCGGTCACAGCCATCGTCTCAGAGCGCTCGGACTTCATGAATTTCAAACGCGCTGGGGTGGCATGAAACAGGTCGCGCACCTCAATGCGGGTGCCGGACAAAGCCTGTCCGGTAAAAGCCGCGGGTTTTGGCCCTTCGATGCGCCCGGCCTCGACGAATAGCTCAACTGCCTCTTCGCCAGCTGCGCGCGAGGTGAGTGTCATCCGACTAACGCTCGCAATCGAGGGTAACGCCTCGCCGCGAAACCCCATTGTGTGGATGTTTAAAAGATCAATCCGACCATCTTCGCCCGGCTGCAATTTGGAGGTCGCATGGCGTTCCAAAGCAAGCAGCATATCATCGCTGGTCATGCCGCAACCATCATCCTCGATAATGATACGTTTCAGACCGCCCGCTTCGATCGTAACAGCTACTGACTGCGCGCCTGCATCCAGGGCATTTTCAACGAGCTCTTTGACGGCCGCTGCCGGGCGCTCAATCACTTCCCCAGCCGCGATACGGTTCACCGCATCCGGCGGAAGCTGGCGAATGATAGGCCGTGTCGAGGGTGAAGCTGTCTTGGGCATCTACAAGACTTAAGAGCGGCAGCTGATTCGCGCCAGCTTAAGCATGAAAAAAGCGGCCATAAGCAGCCGCTTTGAAACACCCTAACTGGTCTGGATTCTTAAAGCGCAAGCCTGAACAAGGTTACGAGGAGCTGAATGAACATTGCCAGTCCGGACAGGCCAACAATTGTTGCGACCCAAGCTCCGCCGAACCCCATAAACAGTCCGATCACAATACCAGCACCTGCGCAGACCACAAGCGCCACAAGCCAAGGCATGCCCATAGACAGGATAAAGGTTGCGTATCCAACACCAAGCAGGGTGATCAAAGCCCCCCAGGCACCCGCCTTCATGAAGCCCTCGTACATGCCGGATTGGGCGTCTGTATTCATTTCACCATGCACATAATCGCTCGATGCCATTTGGGCCTCCAAAACTTACCCGTGCTTCTTTATCCGCGTATACGCTCCGGTCAAGCGCGACATGTGTCGCAGTTGCAGCGTCGCAAGACCCTTCCCAAGGCTGTCAGATTGTTTCAGGGTTGCCAAATGCGCCAACAGAGCGCCGCTGGGAGAACACGAATGAGCCACGCACCCGTCGCTGAAACAGATCCTGAAGACACGCCTGTCACAGGCGGCATGTTCGGAAAAAAAGGTATCGGCTGGGCGGTCTTCGAATGGGCGCGAAACCCCTATTACAATGTCGTTGTTATCTATGTCTTTGCCCCCTATTTTGCCGCCAGTATCGTTAATGACGGATCCCTTGGCCAAACCCTTGTAGGACTTACAATCGCGATTGCAGGCGTGATCATGGCAATTGTCGCGCCCATACTTGGCGCAATTGTTGATCAGGCAGGCGCCAAGAAACCTGCGGTCTTTATGGCCTTGGGAACACTTGGACTGTGCAGCCTGCTTATGGGCTTTATCACCCCGGATCTTCCTTTCGCTATTATGGTGGGGATAGTCCTTATGGTTATAGGGTATTGTGCCTATACTGTATCAGAGCTGCTTCATAACGCTATGCTACCCGGTGCAGGCGCAGGGAAGAGTTTGCCAGGAATTTCAGGGCTTGGACTATCGCTTGGCAATGCTGCCGGCGTCATCATGCTGCTCTTAATCTTCGCAGCAGGTCAAAGCGCGACATCTGAAATCGGACCGCGACTGGTTGTGCTGGAAGCCTCATTGGCAGAAGGCAGTCTGATTTATTTCGATGACTATGTTGAGACTAGCCGCCTGGTTGAGGAAGCTGGAAGCCGAATTTCCCGACTGGCCGCGCCAGCCGTTGCACTCTGGTTGGTCGTCTTTATCGGATTTTTCTTTTGGCTGATGCCAGATGTCTATAAATCCGGCGCAACCTGGACCAATGCTCTAAAGAATGCGACGTCCCCCAGCAACAGGACTCATCCGTTCACGTGGGTCAGATCCAAGTTCAAAGAGCATCCAAATGTGATGCGATATTTGGCCGGTAGAATGATTTATGCGGATGGCGTTGCCGCGCTTCTGACGATTGGCGGGGTTTATGTTACTGGGGTCCTTGGTTGGTCAGTAACACAGCTCACAATCCTTGGCGTTTTGGGATCCATCTTTGCGGTCGCAGGCGGCTTTGTTGGAGGCTTTCTGGATAGGATGTTCGGCCCAAAGCGAGCGCTCATGATAGAGCTATCGGTTGTGATTGTCCTTGGTATTTTACAACTCTCAATAACGCCGGATGCGATCTTTTACGGATTAATCCCAGCTGGGTATACTGTCTGGGAGGGAGGACTCTATCCGCTCGCTTCAGACCTGACTTACATAGCGATCTTAATCCCTTCGGCGATTTTTCTTGTCGCGAGTATATCCTCCAGTCGATACATGCTGGTCCACATCGCGCCGCCCGAAAAAATTGGTGAGTTCTTCGGTTTCTATGCCATGGCAGGTAGTGTAACTGTGTGGATCGGACCAGGCCTGGTCGCCCTCATAACATTCATAACCAATAATCAGCGCTTAGGCTTTGGTTCAGTGATGTTCCTGCTTATCACAGGGCTGTTCATCATCTCGACCGTCAAATCAGACAAGACCCCTGAATACCAAAAGGTCAATCCGACGGCTTAAGGAGGCGTTGGCTGAACGACTGCGCAACTATAGGTTCCACTGCTGCGGTCACGGGTAATCGTGTCGACGCGGCGCGGGCGCAGGTAGAATTTATCTGAAAGCGTCTTGGTCGTTGTAAAAAAGTATCCAAGGACAGAGTTATAATCGTACTCAATCTCTGCCATGATTACAGTCCCGCCTGATGGAACCAGATTGGCCGGGATCGTGATGTTCTGATCCTTGGTATAGGCTGTCAGATTACAAGCATCACTCCAGCCAACTTTGGTCTGACCGCCGGTTTCATAGACACTTGTAATGCGCATACGGGCAACCTTGATGTCATTCGGCTGAAAGATCATCCGGGTGGCTTCGAAGATATCATCCAAATCACTATCGGTTACGGTTGCGGCGCGCGCTGTCAGATCCCCAAGGGTCGCAGTGGACGTCGTCACCTTACGATCCAGAACCATCATGAAAGACAGCTCGATACACCCAAAGTAGATGATCATCATCAAAGGTGCGATCAAAGCAAACTCAACCGCAGATATCCCGTCTTTAGCGCGCAGGAACCCGCGAATATTCTTCAGATTATAGCGTTTCATATCTGCGCGATCCTATGGTGTCGGTGCTACGGTACTGTTGCCAAACGGTTCATTCCTGAAAGCCACAGTCGCTTGCAGCAAGCGTCGGCTGCCACTCATGTTTGCCAATGGTGCACTCAGTACAGGTGTGATGAGATCCCACTCGTAAAAAGCGCGGACAACAACGATTTCATTTGATGCGCCGGGAGCAAAGCCAAAACCGGAATCGTTTAAGTTACCACTCGTATCGATTACGTCGGGCGCACTTGTGCCTCCAAATGAGGAGAAGGTCTTAACATCGAAACGCAATTTGCTGTCGCAGGACAGAAGATCGAAAAGTTCGGCGCAAACGGCTTGCTTGAAAGCAATTTGCCCGAATCCGTTCTGTTGTAATTGACCTGTCCGAATAGACCGCGCCGCTTCGTTCACCCCATGCTCCAGCACAGAGGACATAATGAAGAGCACACTGATTTCGAGCAATCCAAAGATGAGAAAGAAGAAAGGCGCGGCAATCAAAGCGAACTCAACCGCAGCAATCCCGCGTTTGTCGGCTGTGAACTGTTCCATTCGGGCTTGAAGGCGCGGTGCCATAACACCCAATTTTGGTATAGAAAACATAACCCACTCCGGCCTCAAAGGTCCCTGACTTGAAGGTTCACTATCAGAACAGTTTTGAAAGACGGTTCATGGAACCTGTGAAATTTGATCCATTCCTGCGTCACTTCAGGGTCTTTACCGCGCCGCATTCTAGGGCCACATGCAAGTCTAGCCTTTGGCGAGGACCTATTTGCTATGACGCATAACCCGATTAGACCCTGGCGAAATATCCAACGCCGTAGATCGCGTCAGATCATGGTGGGGGATATTGCGATAGGCGGCGATGCCCCAATCAGCGTCCAAACCATGACGAATACACCAACGCCCGATGTTGAGGCGACTCTCGGCCAAATCAGAGCCGCAGCAGATGCAGGTGCAGACATTGTCCGGGTGTCGTGTCCGGATGAGGCCTCTACCGCTGCAATGAAAGCGATTACGCAGGGCTCACCCGTGCCAATCGTCGCAGATATTCATTTTCACTATAAACGCGGTATCGAGGCAGCCGAGAATGGCGCAGCCTGTTTGCGGATTAACCCTGGCAATATCGGATCACCAGAGCGCGTAAAGGAAGTTGTTAGCGCGGCGCGCAATAATGGTTGCTCCATCCGTATCGGGGTGAATGGTGGTAGTTTGGAAAAGCATCTGCTCGAGAAGTATGGCGAGCCCTGCCCGGATGCGATGGTGGAGAGCGCGCTGGATCATGCGCGTATCCTCGATGATCTTGGCTTCCACGACTATAAGATCAGCGTCAAAGCCTCTGATATGTTCCTCGCGGTGGCCGCCTATCAACAACTCGCAGACGCGACAGATGCACCGCTGCATCTTGGGATTACTGAGGCAGGTGCCCAGCGGACCGGAACCGTCAAATCCTCTATCGGCATGGGGAACCTGTTATGGATGGGGATTGGCGATACGATCCGGGTCTCGCTTTCGGCTGACCCGGTTGAAGAGGTCAAAGTCGGCTTTGATATGCTGAAAAGCCTCGGCCTGCGGACGCGGGGGGTGAACATTATCTCTTGCCCAAGCTGCTCGCGGCAGGGCTTTGACGTCATCACCACAGTTCAAACACTTGAAGAGCGTCTCGCGCATATTGCCGAGCCCATCACACTCTCAATCATTGGCTGTGTCGTTAATGGTCCGGGTGAGGCAGCGATGACCGATCTTGGCTTTACCGGCGGCGGCAAGGAAAGCGGCATGATGTATGTTTCGGGCCGCCCAGACCATAAGCTTTCAAACGCAGATATGGTCGACCATATCGTCGCGCAGGTTGAGGAAAAGGCAGAGCGCCTTCGGGTGCAGCGCGAAGCAGAAGCAAGCGAAGTGATCCCGGCGGAATAATTTGCGTTACGTGATCGGCTCGCAAACGGCCCTTGATACCAGCCCGGCAGCAGCCTGATACGTGGCCTCATCGGCTGCTAAACGCCGAATTAATGCGATCCCTGTGCCGGAAAAGTCCACCGGTTGAGCTTCTTCATATGTCTGTGTCAGGTCCGCTGGAATAGATTGGCCCAGTAGAACCGTCGTTGCTTGACCATCCAAGCTTGCGACAAAGACATTATTGGTCTGATCATCAAAGATTGAGAGCGAGCCATAGCCGTCCCAACCAGGCGCGCTGATCAGAACTGGACCCTCGCTCACATCAAACCGGCAAAGCGCGTAAGCCAAATCCGGCGATGGCCGAACAATGCGCTGCGTTTGAGGCGTCTGGCGGGGTGATATAGCCCATTGATGCATCGGTAAGCCTTGGCTCTCAAAGACAGCATTTGCTTTCTTCATAATGAAGCCAGGAATGCTGCTAAGCATGACGAAATGCGCCGCTAGAGCGCTGGCGGCTAACACAAGGAGACTGATAAACCAGCGCATTAATTCGCCTCCTCGTCGCAGCTCAAACGCTTAACCTGAGGAGGTTCAAGCGCTGAGGCGGGATCAGCAAGCAATGCTGCACTTGGGCGATAAAGGCGCAAGGTCAGATCAAACGCGCCCCCGGCCTGGCTCGAAATCCATGGCATTAAAAGCTCTTCTGGTTCATTCGCAGACACCTGAACCTCCCAGGCAGCACTTGCATCCTCGAACACAGCTTCAGCCTGGGTCTGGTCGAAGGACAGACGCTCATCTGTATTCATCGGCAGCTTGTTTGCCGGATCATAAAGCGTGATTGACCACCAATCAGCCGGAAGCCCCGCGCCGCTAATGCGATAGATGCAGGCTTCACGCAGAGGCTCGCCTGCATCATCTACTGTCCTCATGAAATAGACCGCTTCTTCTTTACGCAGGCCCATCAAGCCATTTCGAGCCACGCGTGCGCGGACATAGGGGCTCGCATTCTCTGACCCGATTGACCAATCACTTCGCCATTCTTCAACTTCGATAGCATTCCCAATCTGGGGTCCGCCCGGCAGCATGCCGCCCATCCAGAGGGCGGAACCGCCGCCGATAACAAGTCCCAAGACTACGCTTATGAGAATACGAAATATCATGCCCATGGCGGCACTATAGCCCCGCTCCCGGTTTCGTGAAGCAAAATTCGAAACTGCGGCTTGCCTTCGTGATCGGCCTCGGTAAGTCAGAATGTCGGATACAATGGAGACCGGCGATGATCTGGCAATCTTTGAAATGGGTCATCCGGCTTTTGATTCTTGTCCCCCTAATCGCGGGATTGGCAAATTGCACGATGCTAGGTCTCAACTATTCAAGCCTTGAAACAGATAATAAGCCTGTCCCAACGCCTGATCTGACAGCAGGTTTCGACCCGGTCGAAGTGCGTGCCACTCTTGAAAACGAGCTTTACGGTCCATGGCCAACGGGTCTTGCAGTCAGTGCCAGCGCCCCCCGTCTGATAGACCCCAACTACCTGGATGGACGTGGAACTCTCGAAGAGGTGATGGTCACAATCGGTGAAGGGGAAGGCGCACGGACCTTTCCGCTCGTTCTCGCGCTTCCGAACGCCGCCCAAACGCGGGCAGTACCGCTAATCATCAGCCAGACCTTCTCGGATAATTGCTCTGTGTTTCCCGATCACCCGGTCTCGGATGGACGCGGCGGGGTCTGTGATGGCTCGAATATGACGGGCGCCGTGGGGTTCATCGCAACAAATATTTTTGGCACCTATATCGCGTACGCCCCTGTCGAGCGGTTTTTCGATGCAGGGCTAGGCTATGCCAGCTTTGAAGGCTCTGGATTTATTCCCGATTCAAATGGCGCAGCGCAAAGCGTCATGGCCTCCCTTCCAGCTCAAACCAAACCTACCGGCGCCCTGATCGCCTGGGCATTTGGTTTCGAATCCGCAGCGCAAGCGCTGGGGCAAGATGCACGTATTGATGCGAGTTCAATCGCAGCGCTTGGCCATTCAAGGTTTGGCAAGTCAGCGCTTGTGGCGGCAGGCTGGTCTGATCGCATTCACGCTGCGATTGCACACCAATCTGGTTTTGCAGGCGGGTCCTCATCCCGGTCGACAACAGGTGAAACCCTCCAAAGAATGGCCAATGGCTATCCACACTGGCTTCGCCCAGGGCTTGAAGCAGACCTCAAAGCTGGCAAAGACCTGACGCTCGACCAGCACTTCCTTCTCGCTTTGGCCGCGCCAAAACCAATTTTCTTGGGAAATGGTCGCCGGGATGTGTGGTCTGATCCAAACTCATCTTATCGGCTCGCAGCCGCTGCAAGCTTAGTCTATGAGGCCAATGATGCCGTGGGACTTGCCGGCAACGGCATGCGGGATTTCATTCCTGAGGCGAATATCAGCTATTGGCTGCGCACTGGCGGCCACAGCGTCGTTTCAGAGGATATTGATGCCTTTATCGCCTTCATGACGGCGCATTTCTCAGATCGCTCACCTCAGGACAGCTCTTTGCAATCCTCGCGATGACGCATAGCTTCCACCCAAATTACTACGGGAGGAAGAAACATGATGAGAACAGTCAGCCCATCGGGCATGAACTATTCCGACTTTTTAGAACGCTTCACAGGCGATATGGCAGCGTTTCTACTGCCTGTCCTGCTGCTGATTATATGGACGCTTATTATGTGGCTCTGGATGTATGCCACACGTATTCCGGCGATGCAGAAAGCCAAGATTGACCCAGATACTGCGCGCCACCCTGGAACATACGCCGATAAATTACCGGCAAATGTACGTGCTGCAGCTGACAATTATAATCACCTGCACGAGCAGCCGACGATCTTCTATGCCTTGATGGTGTTTGCCGCCCTGACTGGCGGCGCTGACGATCTGATGCTTTATCTGGGCTTTGCTTATGTCGGGCTGCGGGTCTTTCACTCCTTGGTTCAGGTGCTGGTTCCAAAAGTTGTGCCGCGCTTCCTTGTCTTCTGTCTCAGCTCGATTGTTCTCTTCGTTATGGCGGGCAAGGAAGCTATTCGGGTCTTCCTGTAGGGCGCGTTCCGGTTTAGAGGCGGGGTATGGCCACAATACCTCAATCCCGTCTCGAACAAGTCATTGAACGCTTTGAAGAAGTTGAGGCCCGTATGGGCGCAACGACAGATGGCGACGAGATTGTCGCTCTGTCCCGCGAACATGCTGAATTACGGCCTGTCGTCGAAGCTGCGCGAGAGCTGATCTCGATGCGTGAGGGCCTGTCTGAAGCAGAAGCCTTGGCCAAAGGCGATGACCCGGAAATGGCTGAACTGGCGCAGGAAGAGGCCAATGATCTGAGGGACCGCATCCCCGGTGCCGAAGAGGCGATGCAGCTTCTCCTGCTGCCAAAAGATTCAGACGACAAAGCCAATATTGTTCTGGAAGTCAGAGCTGGCACCGGCGGTGACGAAGCCGCGATCTTTGCAGGTGACTTGTTCAGGATGTACACGCGCTACGCACAGCTTCAGGGCTGGAAGATTGACTTGCAAAGCGCATCAGAGGGCGATGCAGGTGGCTTCAAGGAGATCATCGCAAATGTCGAAGGCGACGGCGTCTTCGGGCGATTGAAATGGGAATCCGGGGTGCACCGCGTCCAGCGCGTACCCGCAACTGAAACGCAGGGCCGCATACACACTTCCGCAGCTTCAGTTGCGGTTCTGCCAGCCCCGGAAAATGTCGAGATTGAAATTCGAACCGAAGATATTCGAATCGACACGATGCGCGCGTCTGGCTCAGGCGGTCAGCACGTTAATACCACTGACTCTGCTGTGCGTATTACACACTTGCCCACTGGGATCATGGCGACGTCATCGGAAAAATCTCAGCACGTGAACCGCGACAAAGCCATGCAGCAGCTCAAGATCCGGCTCTATGAACGCGAGAAACAGGCGGCCGATGCTGAACGCGCTGAAGCCCGCGCCAGCCAAGTTGGCTCAGGCGATCGGTCAGAGAAAATCCGGACTTATAATTACCCGGAGAACCGCTGCACCGATCACCGTATCGGTCTAACCCTGTATTCGCTCGACAAGATTATTGCTGGCGACAAGCTTGAAGACGTTGTCACCGCCCTCATGGCTGAGGATCAGGCGCGCCGCCTGGCCGCTATGGAAGACCAGTGAACGAGTTCACTTATGGCGCTTTGCTAAGGCAGGGCACTGAACGACTTGCGCAAAACCAAATTGAAGACCCAGGATTTCAGGCGAAACTCATATTGCTCCATTGCTCCGGCCTATCCGCGATTGACCTCATCACGCATGAGCCTGAGATCGCTCCAGTCGCTATCATCGACGCCTTCCAAGCTGGTGTAGTTCAAAGACTAAGCGGAGAGCCGCTACAACACATCCTCGGCTCAACCGATTTCTTCGGCCTCACCCTGAGGTCAGATGATCGAGCGCTTATCCCGAGGCCAGATAGCGAAATTGTCGTTGAAGTCGCGCTTTCGCGCATTCCCAGGGATCAAACCACAAAGATTGCTGACCTAGGCACAGGCACAGGCGCGCTCCTGCTTGCCTTATTATCACAGCGTCCTCTGGCCACCGGGACAGCTGTCGAAGCCAACCTGAAGGCGGCCAGTCTGGCTTCAGAGAACATAAAGACGCTTGATCTTGAGGACCGCGCATCAGTCTTTCAGGGCTCATGGACCAATTGGGGCGGCTGGAAAGAGTACGACCTAATTATCTCTAATCCCCCTTATATCCGAAGCGATGTTATCCCAACACTTGCACCGGAAGTGCGAGATCACGACCCGATGGACGCCTTGGATGGCGGGCCTGATGGACTTGCCGCTTATCGCGAGATTATCTCACTCGGGGCAATGCATATGAAAGTCGGTGCGTATCTCGTTCTGGAAATTGGGTATGATCAGCGCGAGGCCGTTACAAGCCTGCTTCTAGCGGCGGGTTTTGCCGAAATAGAGCACTGCAAAGACTTGGGCGGCCATGACCGCGCAATCGCGGCGCAAAAAACATAGCATATTCCCTCTTGGCGAATCCCTTCCGCCGCGCTACCTAAGTCTTAAGCCAGTGACACGGGGGCTCCATGTCCGGCTTAATGTTAGCGCGACAGTCTGTAAGCAACGAGAGTTATGATCGCGCTTGAACCGTCCGGAAACCGGACCTTGAAGATCAGGAAGATTGCCAATGGCAATGCAGCGCAAGCGCCGCCGTCGTTCGGGCGGAAATAATAATAACAATAATAATTCCAACCCGAACAAGCATTTCGAGAGTAATGGGCCTGATGTCCGCATTCGCGGGTCGGCCCAGCAAATCCTCGACAAATATATGCAGTATGCTCGTGACGCTCAAACCTCAGGTGATCGCGTAAAGGCGGAAGCCCTGTTCCAGCATGCTGAGCATTATGCCCGGATTGTTGCTGTGTTTGAGAAACAAAAAGAAGAACAGCGCCTTGAGCGCGAAGCTAAAGATGCTGCCCGCGCTGAAGAACGTGCTCAACGTGATGCAGAGCGCGAAGCCGAACGTGCGGCTCGCCGCGCAGAGGGCGGTGAAGAAGACCATATCAGCGAAGAAAACGAAGCTCAGGAAGTTGTTGAAACTTCATCAGATGAGGAAGCGGAAGACAAGCCTCGTCGTAGCCGCCGCAAACCTCGCGAGCCTAAAGAAAATGACGCTCTAAAGGTCATAGATGACGATCAACCTGAGCATGTTGAAGCTGTCGCAGACGGCGCAAGCGAAAAGCCGAAGCGTCGCCGCGCACCTGCACGCAAAAAGCCTACTGAAGAGGACGGCGTTATGAAAACGCTCTCACGTGGGATTGATGATGCGGCTGTTGCAGAGGCCGACTAGGGCTTAAACCATACTCGCATCGGTTGGCAGGTCGAACAGCAAACGGCCTGTTAACTCCCATGTTGCTGGCGCTGTCACAATATGTTGGGTCATGGCGTGCGCGTCACGGAAGCGGCGTTGTAGATCGTTTGCTTCAAATAGAGCTGCACCACCGCCCAGATCGTAGCAAGTTCTCGTAATCTCGGCCCCTGTGCGGACCATATGCGTGCATGCCATCCGCAAAGCTGCCCGGCGCTCGACTGGAATATCATCACTCGTCTGAGCCACATCCCAAGTCTGTTCAATCTCATCGTGCAAATAGGCGCGCGCCGAGCGAAACGCCGCCATCAGCCTAGCAGTCTCGGATTGGATAACCGCGCGTTCACCAAGTGTCTTTCCTGACCCTTGATTTTTCTTCGCTTTTCCAAGGGCAATGAAGCTCTCTAGAGCGCCTTTGGCATTTCCCATTGCCGTTGCTGCAACCCCTAAACTTAACAGACCAAACGCTGGGAACTTATACAAAGCGCCGGAAACCTTTGGCTTGTCCGTCACGAGGCTAACAGAGCGCGCCTTTGGGACGCGAATATTCTCAACGGCAATATCCCCGGAGCCTGTGCCTTTCAGGCCCATGACATGCCATGTGTCCAGCAACTCAGCTTCATCGGCTGGAAAAATCATCATTCTGGCATCTGGACGGCCGCTCGGCAGGCGCCTCATCTCACCGTCTTCAATCAGGATTGCGCCGCCGCAGAGCCATGTGCAATTGGCTGAGCCCGATCCCCATTGCCATCGACCACTGACAATGTAGTCGTCTCCGTCAACAATCGCTTTGCCCATAGGCGCGAATACGCCGCCTGTAATCGTCATTGGGTCATTGTAGACGTCACCTGCAGTTTCGCTATCCATATAGGCCGCGTTCATCGCTGTCGTGGCCCCGATCATAACGCACCAGCCGGCACTCGCATTCGCTTCAGCAACAGCCTCAACCGCGTCAACAATCTCCCGAGGTGTACATTCAAGGCCGCCAAAAGCAGCGGGTGTCACCATCCGAAAAAGCCCGCCTTCGGCAAGTTTCGTGGCAAGGTCAGCTGGGAGACGCCTGACCTCCTCCATTTCTGCCGCGCGAGCGCGTAACTCGGATTGAAGCGCCTTCGCAGAGGTCAGCGTGGGGTGGGGATCGTGTCTGGTCATGCTTACCAATACCCTGATCAAGTCAGAAGGCCAATGATTTACAATCTAGGGTTTCCAAAAGTGCTCGTGCCCCTATCTCTGCCCGAACAGGAGATCATCATGACATATACGCTCATTCATCATACCGGTTGCGGCAGTTCCAAGAAAGGCCTCGCACTTCTTCAAGAGCATGGCATCGAGCCGGATATTCGCAAATACATGAATGCCTCGGAACGACTTTCTGTCGAAGAGCTCAAAGAGATCGCAACCAAAATGGGCGGTGTTTCACCTCGTGTGTTCCTACGCGAAAAAGACGCCATCAAGTTCGAACTTGCTGAAACCGCCAGCGATGAGGAGGTCTTTGCTGCGATGGCAGAGAACCCAAAGCTCATTCAACGCCCGATTGGCGTGAATGGCAACAAGGCTGTTCTCGGGCGGCCAAATGCGAAGCTGCTGGAAATCGCATAATCGATCAAATTTCATTGATCTGGCAAACAGCATTTCAAGACTAATTTGCGAGTATGGAACTTGCTCAAACGATCAGGTGTTCCATGCTCGCATTTCAGATAACGGCTTTTGCTCTACTCGTGCTTGCAATTGCTTGCATCTATGGGCCGCAACTTGTCTTTTTTGGCCCGCGTGTTCTACCCGTTATGATGAAACAGCCTGAGACACGTTTCGTAGGCGGGTTTATGGCTTCAGCCATGGCGTTCATCGTTGTGGCCCCTCAGTTCGGCACGATACTCAGCCAAGGCGGCGAAGCCGTAACAATGGTCGTTTTGGATATTTTCTCAATGAGTTTCGGGGTCGTTTAGGCGCTTTCCACATCTAAAAATCTTGACTTTAGTGCGCCTCAGCATTTCTTGACGGCCATGACCTCATCAAAATCCTTTACGGGCTATTTCTTCGAAGATTTCTTCGTCGGAATGACGCTTGACCACGCAACCCCGCTGACAGTTAGCGCTGGCGACATAAGTCTATACCGGGCGCTGACTGGAAGCCGCTTCGCCATTTATAGCGCTGAAACATTTGCCACGGCGAATGGGTTCGATCGGATGCCGGTCGACCCGCTCTTGGCCTTCCATATCGTATTTGGAAAAACCGTACCTGACATCTCACTCAATGCCGTTGCCAATCTTGGCTATGCCGATGGGCGATTTCCGATAGGGGTTTACCCAGGTGATACATTGCGCGCCGTGAGCGAAGTCATTGGTGTCAAACAGAACTCCAATGGCAAGACAGGCGTCGTTTATGTTCACACCAAGGGCTACAACCAAAAGGATGAGGAAGTTCTATCCTATGTCCGCTGGGTCATGGTCAATAAAGGCAACATGGATGCCCCAGCCCCTGAAACGGTTATTCCTGAGCTACCGAAAGCCGTTGATCCGGCTTCAATAAACATCTCCTGGTCCTACAAAAACTGGGACGACACGCTCGCAGGTGGAACCCACCGCTTCGAAGACTATGAGATCGGCGAGAAAATCAATCACGTTGATGGGATGACGGTTGAAGAAGCAGAGCATCAGATCGCCACGCGGCTTTATCAAAATACGGCAAAAGTGCACTTTGATGGACACGGCCAGAAAGACAGCCGTTTCGGCAAGCGTCTGATCTATGGCGGTGTGGTCATATCAATCGCGAGGGCTCTATCCTTTAACGGCCTTGCGAATGCCGCTGAAACTCTGGCAATCAATGGTGGTACTCATACAGGGCCACTTTTTGCAGGTGATACGGTCTATGCGTGGAGCGAGGTGCTCGATAAGGCCGAGTTGAGCGAAACTGTTGGAGCACTTCGCTTGCGCCTCGTAGTCGTCAAGGATCAAGACCCGGGCGACTTCGCCTTACGCGGCGAGGATGGCAAATATGCACCGGGTGTCTGTCTCGACTTTGATTATTGGGCTGCGATCCCAAGAACGTAGCGGGGCGAGCAAACAGCCCCTATATATTTATCCATGACCCTCCTCTCAGGCCTCCCCCTTGTCTCAACCGCGCTTGCGGTCATGATTTCAGCTTTGATCAGGCTGATCCAGACCATGCAATTGCGCCAGCGAGTTGGATTTGGCCAAACCAGTGTGCGGGAACTGGCCGAGCTGTCTGGCGTTACCGATCCGCGTGACTTGCAAGATGTGTTCGGACCGCCCGGTATGAACCGTATCTGGGGCCATGTCACACTTGCGACGATTGAAAGTAAGAAACGCCTGCCTGGCTATTTGATGAGCGACCCACGCCTGCATTGGTTCTCGATTGCAGCGGGTCTTCTGGCTTTCATTATCGGGCATTGGATTGCTCAACTCTTGCTTATTATCGCGGCAATCATCCAATCTGGCGCATGGCTTTCGGCGACACGCTTGCCCAAGTAAAGCCTTTCAAACATTAACTAAACTCACTATGTGACACGCTGTATACAGCTAAAATCTGTATGATTTGAGGGACGCTATGAGACTGTGGAAAATGAATGGTGCGGGAAACGCATTTGCGGTCTTTGACGCCCGTGGGCGTAGCTTTACGCCCACTCAAGACCAGCTGCGAGAGATTGCCGCCACTATGCAGGCCGACCAGATTATGGCGATTGAACAAGACTTACGAGCAGATGCCTTCCTGCGCATCTGGAACGCTGATGGCGGCGAAGTCAAAGCCTGCGGCAATGGTACGAGAGCCGTTGCACATCTCTTATTGGAAGAGTCCGGAAAAGATCAGGTTCGCATCCAGACCGAGGCCGACCTCCTAAAAGGCTCGCGCGCCGAGGCGGGGCTGGTGAGCGTTGACATGGGCTCGCCCTTATTAGGATGGGAAGACATTCCACTGTCTGAAAAAATGGATGTGCGCGGCGTTGATGTCAAAATCGGCCCAATGGATAACCCCTACCTCTCGCGTCCAGCTGTGGTCAGTATGGGTAATCCGCATGCCGTTTTCTTTATTGAAGATGTTGATGCTTATGACATTCCCAAAATTGGCCCGCTTGTCGAATGGCACCCAACCTTCCCAGAGGGCGTGAATGTTGGCTTCGCTCAAGTCCTCGACCGCGAAACGATCCGCCTCCGGGTCTGGGAGCGGGGCGCTGGCCTGACCAAAGCCTGCGGCACTGGGGCATGCGCCGCGCTTGTCTGCGCCGCGAGAGCGAACAAGACAGAGCGTAAAGCCAAGCTGATCTTGGACGGCGGTGAGCTGATCATCCACTGGGACGAAGCGACCGATCGGGTCATCATGACCGGGCCTGTGGAACTTGAGCAAACAATGGACGTGTAGACTCTACTTGTCCCGCATCCATTCCAGCGCGATATACGCGCCAGACCATGTCCAATCCTAAACCTCCCCCCCGGCCCTCGCAGGTCATAACGCTTGGCTGTCGCCTCAACAGTTATGAGAGTGAGGTCATGCGTGGGCATGCCGAAAAGGCTGGGCTGGACGGCGCGATCATCGTCAATACGTGCGCGGTAACAGCTGAGGCCGTCCGTACCGCTCGCCAGACGATAAGACGGGCCGCCCGCGATAATCCGGATGCCCCAGTCATCGTTACAGGATGCGCGGCGCAGATCGACGCAAACATGTTTGCCGAAATGCCTGAAGTGACCCGCGTCATTGGTAATCACGAGAAAATGCAAGCCGATACCTGGGTGCCTGTCGATCTGCTCGGCGGGACAGAGAAGATCCGCGTCAACGATATTATGAGCGTTGAAGAAACCGCTGGCCACCTGATTGACGGGATGGAGGGCCGCGCCCGCGCCTATATTCAGGTGCAGAATGGCTGTGACCATCGCTGCACATTCTGCATTATTCCGTATGGCCGTGGAAACTCGCGATCCGTACCCGCGGGTGAAGTCGTCAATATGGCCCGGCGTCTCGTGGAGACCGGACACTATGAGATCGTTCTCACCGGTGTGGATCTGACCAGCTGGGGCAGTGACCTGCCCGGACGGCCGCAGCTTGGAAATCTGGTGCAACGCATCCTGAAACTAGTCCCGGAGCTGGCACAACTACGAATCAGCTCGATTGATGCGATTGAAATGGACGAAGCTCTATTTGAAGCGATGGGCGACCCGCGTGTTGCCCCCTTCATGCACCTGAGCCTTCAGCATGGTGACAATCTGATACTGAAGCGGATGAAACGTCGTCATAACCGCGATGATGCGATTGAGCTTAGCCAGCGACTGCGCGCCATTCGCCACGATATTGCACTCGGGGCAGATATTATTGCGGGATTCCCAACCGAGACCGAAGACGCATTTCAAAACAGTCTTGCTCTCATTGAGGACTGTCATATCGCCTTCTTGCATGCATTTCCCTATAGCCCGCGTCCCGGTACGCCAGCTGAACGTATGCCGCAGCTTGAAAAAGCGGTTATCAAAGAGCGCGCGGCCCGCCTTCGTGAGGTTGGCGCAAAAGCGCTTATCCAGCATCTCGACAAACATGTTGGACACGAAGCCTCTGTCCTCGTTGAAAAAGGCCAGAGCGGACGATTGCCTGACTTTAGCCCCGTCCAACTAGACGGCTTTGAGAATGCTGAGGCTGGACGGCTCGTCCGGGCGCGGATAGTCGGGCATGATATGAAAAGACTGAAAGCGGTGGCCCCATGATCCTGTGGTTTGGCAAGAAAAAGCAAAAAGAAGAAGCCCTAAAGGCTGGCGACCAGATGGAGGCCCCTGAGCTATCAGCTGACGAGCTGGCCAGCCAAAAAGCCGCAGAGGCAGAAGACGCCCGCCTTGCTGCCCTTCAAGAAGCCCAAGACGAGGAACAGGCAGCTCGCAAGGCCGCAGAGCAAGCCGAGATTGAGCGCAAAGTCGCCGAAGCCAATACAGCTTGGGAAGAGCGTCAAAAGCGTGAAGCTGCAGAGGCTGAAGCCGAAGCAACCCGCCTCGCAAAACAAGCCGAGCTTGCTGAGCTCGCCCGCCGTGAAGCAAGTCAGCGCGCTGAAGAAGCCGGGCGCAAAGCTGCAGAAGATGCCGCAGCCGCCGAAGCCTTCAAGCTCGCAGAGGCCGAGGAAGCCCGCCTCGCAGCGGAGGCTGAAGCCGCGAGAGAAGCCGAAGAACAACGCCGTGCGACTGAGGAAAAAGCCAAAGCTGAACTGGCTTTGTTGGAACAGCGCCGCGCCGATGAGAAACTGCGTCAAGAGCTTGCCGCTGAACGTGCCCGCAAAGAAGCTGAACGCCAGGCCGCGATCGCCCGCGGCGAGCCAGACCCTTATGCCGAAGTCGTTGATCCCGGCTTTTTCACCAAGCTCACAACAGGCCTTGCAAAGTCTTCCTCTAAAATGGGCGACAGCATCACCAGCCTCTTCACTAAGCGCAAGCTGGATGATGAGGCCCTTGAAGATCTGGAAGACATCCTTCTGACCTCGGATATGGGCGGTAAAGTTTCGGCCCAGATTGTTCAAAATCTTGCCCAGAACCGCATGGACAAGGACATTACAGGCGATGAAATCAAACTGGCTTTGGCCGATGAGATCGAAGCGATCATGGCCCCGCGTGAGGAGATCGTAGACTTTTCCGAAGGCTCTCGGCCTCGCGTGGTTCTGTTTGTCGGCGTCAACGGCTCTGGAAAAACCACCACGATTGGCAAGATTGCCTCAAAGCTGAAAGAACAAGGCGCGAAAGCGCTACTTGTGGCGGGTGACACATTCCGCGCCGCAGCGATTGAACAGCTTACAGTCTGGGGCGAACGCGCAGGCATCCCGGTGCTCGCTAAAGAGCCGGGAGCCGATGCTGCTGGACTGGTTTATGAGGCGATTGAGAAGGCCAAAGCTGAAGACCTTGATCTTGTGCTGGTCGATACGGCAGGGCGCCTCCAGAACAAAGCTGAACTTATGGCTGAGCTTGCCAAAGTCGTCCGGGTCGTCCGCAAGCTCGACCCAGAGGCGCCGCATGATGTGATCCTGGTTCTGGATGCGACAGTTGGTCAAAACGCGCTCAGCCAAGTTGAGGCCTTCCGTCATACTGCGGGCGTCACGGGCCTCGTCATGACGAAACTGGATGGCACAGCCAAAGGTGGGGTTCTGGTCGCGATTGCCGAAGCGCACGCCCTCCCAATCCACTTTGTTGGCGTTGGCGAGAAGGCAGAAGACTTACAGCCTTTCTCGGCTCATGCATATGCCCGCGCTTTGGTTGGCTTCACCGAAATGCCTGTTGAAAGCGCGGAGCCCGAACCTGCATGAGCGCTGAAAGCAAACACATCCTCCGCGCCGAGATGAAAATCGTTCGCGACGAACTTTCGGCGCGCGATCCAGATGCTGGCGAAACGCTGGCTGACAAGTTTCCACTGAAACTCCTTGAGCGCTATGGACCAAGAGTAGCGGTCTATCTGCCTATTGGGAGTGAGATTGACCCGCGACCACTGATGACAAAGCTCACCAGTGCTGGCGCAAAATTGGCACTGCCGTGCGTCCTGGATGATGGGTCGATGATCTATCGCCATTATACGCGGGGTGACCCGCTCGAAAAGCGGAAGTTCGGTCTGCTTGAGCCGTTTCATGAGGTCCCGGAGGTAGAGCCAACCTTGGTTCTAACACCGCTGCTGGCGTATGATAAAAACGGTAATCGGCTCGGCTATGGCCAAGGACATTATGACCGCGCCCTTAGCCGCTTACGAAAGAAAGGCCGGGTTTTTGTCTGCGGTCTTGCCTTTCAGGGACAGGAAGTCGATGAGGTTACGTCCGAGGCGCATGATATTCCTTTGGATTGGGTGATGACCGAGCGCGGATCAATCCCGCTTTTCATGATGCGGGCTTTCAAAGCAGATCAAACCGAAGACTAGTTGCACAAGCCTGAGGTGGCCTGTTTTTTATGGGGGAGGTTTGGGGATTCTTGCTGGAATACTGCTGGCTCTGCATCCGCTTGAAGCTGCCCCGTTCGTTTACTTCGAGTTATAGGATGCAGCGGCGATACCAATTATTCATCTGCACGCGTGCAGATTGCGTTTTCAGACAGATTGCGCAACAAAAGATCAACTGAGGAGATTTGCCAATGGGCCTCACCCGCCCCCCGCGAGCAATCACGATAGATGACGTCGCCGAAAAAGCGGGCGTCTCTGCCAAAACTGTTTCGCGCGTTCTGAACAACGAACCTAATGTACGCCCGGCCAAGCGCGAACAAGTCATGAAGTCAGCGCGCGAACTCGGCTACCGGCCAAATCCGGCCGCCCGAAGCCTTGCCGGCGCAAGATCCTTCCTGATCGCACATTTACATGACAACCCAGTTCCAGAATACATCACAGCCGTAAATACGGGAATCTATGAGGCATGCAGGGCCAAGGGCTATTTCCTCCTGCCGGAACCAGTAGATCGCAGCGCTCCTGATTTTCTGGATCGACTACAAAGCTTCCTGATGACGTCGAGAGCTGATGGTGTGGTGCTCAGCCCGCCGCTTTGCGATGATCTCGATATACTGGCTTTGCTGAAAGACAATGGAACGTCGTATTCCAGTCTCTCACCCGCGCGCCAACCTGAAAACACCTCCGTTATGCGCCATGATGACCGCCAAGCGGCGATGGAAATGGTGCGTCATCTGGTAACCCTTGGTCACAAACGTATCGCCTTTATTGCAGGCCCTGCAGGTCATAATGCCTCAACCGGGCGACATGAGGGCTATCTGGATGCCATGCGCGAAGCTGGACTGAAAGTTGAGCCAAGCCTGATCGCAGAAGGCGACTATTCGCTGCGTTCAGGGCTTGAGGCCGCCCGCAATCTTATAAGCGGCGACACAAAACCGACTGCAGTCTTCGCGGCCAATGATGATATGGCCGTTGGTGCCATGACGGCCCTCATGGCTGCAGGATTACATATCCCAAACGATATTTCCGTTGCAGGATATGACGATACACGCCTCGCCTCGGCGGTTTGGCCCGCGCTCACCACTATTCGCCAACCCGTAAGTGATATGGCGCGGCGGGCTGCAGAATGCTTGATGTCTTCCGATGAAGATGGACCTGTTGAAGAAATTTTCGACTTTGACTTGATTATAAGACAATCAACCGGAAAAGCTTCTGATTAAGGGCAAAAAATTGCCTACACACCTTGTCTACCGCAAAGCCCGGTCTTAACCCTTTCGGCAATTCAAGGAGAATTGCTATGCGTTTAAGCCTGACCGCAGTCGCCGCGAGCGTGTTACTCGCCGCCTGCGCTGTGACCCCAGATACAGACACAACGACCCCAATGGAAGCTGATGTGACCACAGAACAAGATACAAGTGTTGAAGCTGAAGCTGTAAAGCCAGATGCAGTCAGCTCTGATCCTTATCTCTGGATGGAGGAGGTTGAGGGCGAAGAAGCACTTGCCTGGGTCAACTCACAGAATGACCGCTCCCTGGCCAGCATTACTAGCTATCCAGCCTATGATGATAATCTCGCCAAAGCGCTGGAATTAGCCACCTCCAATGATCGTATCCCATATGGCACAATCCGCGATGGCATGGTTTATAATTTCTGGCAGGATGAAACCAACACGCGGGGCCTCTGGCGCCGGACACCTCTTGAAAGCTATAAGACCTCGACCCCTGAATGGGAAACAGTGCTTGATTTCGACAAACTTGCTGCCGACGAGGACAAGAATTGGGTCTTTAAGGGCAGTGATTGTTTCAAACCGCAGGGCAGTGACAAAACCCTCTGCTTTGTTTCCCTATCGGATGGCGGCAAAGACGCTGTTATCAATCGAGAGTTTGACCTGAGCACAAAAGCTTTTGTTGAAGGCGGTTTTGTCACGACCGAAGCTAAGCAAGGCCTGGCCTGGATTGATCAGGACACCGTTCTGGTCGGCACTGACTGGGGCAGCGATGGATCTACGCTGACTGAGTCAGGGTACCCGTCTTCCGTTCGCCTTTGGAAGCGCGGCGAAGCCCTTGAGAGTGCGGTGGAACTTTATGCCGGACAAAAGACAGATGTTGGCGTTTGGCCCTGGTCCTCAGAACTTGATGACGGGACCATGATTTATGGCGCCGTTGAAGCTGATACATTCTTTACCAGCACCTACTGGCTGCTAAACAGCGATACACCAGTGAAGTTTCCTGTTCCACAGAAGTCTAGCCTTGGCGCTGATTACAAGGGCTATCAGTTTGTGACGCTCCAGGAAGACTGGACTGTTGGCGACACAACCTTCCAGACAGGCGACCTTGTCGCTTTCAATCTGCAGGAGTTTCTCAATACTAAGGAATTGCCGCAAGTTGACTTGGTCTTCCGTGCAAATGAACGCCAGGCTGTGAACGGGGTCTCTGTCGCCAAAGGCGCAGCTTTTCTGTCGATCAACGATAATGTTGCAGGGAAAATCCTGCGTCTTGACCCAAGTGAAGACGGGTCCTGGATGACAAGTTCAATTCCACTGCCGGGCAAAGGACAAGCTGGAATTGCTTTTGCCGATAAGAAATCGGACGCAGTGTTCATTAATTATGAGGGCTTCCTGACACCCGATAGTTTGCTGTCCTATGATATTGAAACCAATGTCACGCAGGGCTTGAAGTCTCTGCCAGCAAAGTTCGACACTGACGGCTTAATCGTTCAGCAAATGGAGACCACCTCTGCAGACGGGACAACGATCCCTTACTTTGTGGTCCATCGTGAAGACATCACACTCGATGGCTCAACGCCAACATTACTTTATGGCTATGGCGGTTTCGAGATTTCCATGCGCCCAAGCTATAGCGGCGGCGTTGGACGGATGTGGCTCGAAAAGGGCGGGGCTTATGTCCTTGCCAATATTCGCGGCGGCGGCGAGTTTGGGCCAGCTTGGCACCAAGCGGGCCTAAAAGGCGAGCGCCAGCGTATTTATGATGACTTTATTGCTGTTGGTGAGGACCTGATCGCCAAAGAGATCACCTCTTCTGAGCATCTTGGGATTATGGGCGGTTCGAATGGCGGGCTACTCATGGGCGTCATGATTACGCAGCGCCCTGACCTTTGGAACGCTGTTGTCATTCAGGTACCCCTTTTAGATATGCTGCGCTATCACAAGCTTTTGGCGGGTGCTTCATGGGTTGATGAGTATGGCAATCCGGACATTCCGGAAGAGCGCGCTTTCCTTGAAACGATCTCTCCGTATCAAAATTTTGATGCCAGTGCTGACTATCCAACGCCGCTCTTCGTGACATCCACCAAGGATGATAGGGTTCACCCGGGCCATGCCCGGAAGATGGCGAAACTGTTTGAAGATGCGGGAAAGCCGTTTCTTTATTATGAGAATATTGATGGCGGGCACTCGGCCGCCGCTAACCAGAAAGAGCGCGCCAAGAGGTCTGCTCTGGAGTTTTCTTATCTCGCTGACCGCTTATTCCCCGCAGACGAGGAGTAAACTCAGCATCTGACGTGTTTGAGAAAGCCCGAAGCAGACGCTTCGGGCTTTTTTCTTAGGCGAGCGCCAGCCTGTAATTGCGCCGGGTTAAACGCGCCGCCAACTGCATCGCTTTAAGATCAACCCCATTGATCTGATCGAGTAAAGCATCGGCGCGGCTCTGATCGTCTTGGGCCATATCCTCATAGGCATCAAGCGCGTCCTGCAAGCGCAATAAAGAGAAAGTTCGAGCCGCGATCTGACCTTTTTGGCCCCCTGTTTCGAACGGTATCATCTCAAATCCCCGAGGAACCTCCGATTGCGGTTCAGCCGTCGCAGCCCACTTTGCAAGAAGTTTGTTCGTCGCTCTGAGGACTGGAAGATGTTCGGTTAAGGCGACGCGCAAGATTGGCAATAAGGTCTCTGGAATAGCATCATTTGAGACAAAACCACCCTCGCGCCCTTCCCCGGCTACGACACGCTCCACCCAGGCAGCAACGCGGGGCGCTGTGCGGCGCATATGCTCTCCGGTATACTTGTCGCGATACTGGTGCGCATAGAGCGGCCCAATCAGCGCAAAATCAGCAAAGCTGGCGCGCGTTCCTAAAATGAAAGGCATGGTTTCAAGATGGTCTGAGAAATCCGCCAAGAACTGCTCATAGGCTTTCTCAATGCCTGGCGCGGTCTCAGGTGTGATCCCAAGCATGGGCACAAAACCCTTAAAGCGCGATCCAACTGCTTTACCCGCCTCATATTGCTGTTCGGGTGTGCCGTCTGGTGCAGCGTTTTTGCCAAACTCGCCGTAAATCCAGTCCTCATTATGGTTCCAGCGGTAATGCATGGCTGGCAAGGTCAACCACTCATCGGCAAATAATTGGAAAAGATAAGAGACAAAGCGTTGCAGCGGAGTCTCTGGCAGAACGGTAGGACCAGAGGCTTCATCCTCAAAATAGGCAATGATATCAGCTGTGTCCTGCACATAATGGCCGCCGGAGGTCTTCAAGACAGGAATGACGGGCCAACCAATATTGGCGATGATTTCAGTTTTCATGACCTCTGGTGTCGGCGCAATCTCATCAAAATCGACGCCTTTCCAACGCAAGTAAGCCCGCGCCTTACCTGAGAAAAGGCTCATCTCACTGCCGAACAATGTAAACTCTGTCATCATCATACCTCCCGCATTTGAGACCAAGCTTAAGAGGATCAAGCCTGGATACCAGTCACAAAGAGGGTCATTGACGCGGCGAGACTTTATTAACCTTCGCGCTTCATGCCAGTCGCAACTGTCGCCGGTACGGGTTCTGTCACGTTTCCGCCAGATTCTCTGCCGATAGGTGACACTGGGTTTTGATGATGCTGCCACAGGCGCAAACCATAAGGATTGGAAACAGTATGGAATCTCAAGCGCTGGGCGAAGTCACCGCTGAAAACACCTTTTCGATGATGGAGCTTCTCCTGCACGCCGATCCGGTTGTGAAGCTGGTTCTGATTGCTCTGGTTATAGCGAGTATATGGTCATGGGCTGTTGTGGCAGAGAAGCTTTTTTCAGTCGGGAGTGCGCGCAAGAAAGCCAAAGCCTTTGAAGATGCCTTCTGGAATGGCCGCGCGGATGATTATGAAATCCGGCCAGGTCAGACCCCCGATAATGCTGGGGCGCGCCTCTTTGCTTCTATCTCTCGTGAATGGCGGGACGCCCGGGGCGTTAGCATTAGTGAGCATAGCGCCCTCGTTGCACGGGCAGAGCGTTCGTTGCGCGCGACAACTGACCGTGAAGTTGGACGTGTGTCCAAGGGGCTTGGCGCGCTGGCGACGATTGGCTCTGCCTCTCCCTTTATTGGCCTGTTTGGGACCGTTTGGGGCATCATGAATGCTTTCCTGAATATCAGTGCTCAGGAAGATACAAGCCTTGCCGTTGTTGGTGGCCCAATTGCGGAAGCGCTATTTGCGACCGGTCTTGGCCTCGTCGCAGCGATCCCGGCGGTTATTTTTTACAACAAGTTCTCAGGCGACTTAAACCGCTATGCAGACAATCTGGACGCATTTAGCCAGGACTTGCTGGTTCGCCTGTCCCGCCGCGCCAGTGACGGAGGCGCATAATGGGCATGAATGTCGGCTCTGGCGGCGGACGACGAGGACGGCGCAGCTTTAACTCCGAGATCAACGTCACGCCATTCGTTGATGTCATGCTTGTGCTACTGATCATTTTCATGATCACGGCCACAGCTATGCAGCGCGGCGTTGAAGTGAACCTGCCCAAAGCTGCGACCAGCAACTTGTCTGTTCCGAAAACGACACCGCTTCTGGTGACCGTGACCCAGGATCAGAAAGTCTACATCTCGGAAACAGAAATCCAGATCGAAGAGCTGACCTCAAAACTCCTCGCGATTGCCGAGGAAGGCTATCAGGAACGCATCTTTCTACAGGGTGACACGAATGCCTCTTATGGCGGGGTCCTGAACGTTATGACCCAGATGAAGAATGCCGGTTTCACGAATATTGCGCTGGTCACTGACCCTAAAGCCCGCGCTGAGGAAGGTCAGTAACCGATGATCCGCGGCCTACCAGCCTCCATTATTGCACATGCCGCCTTTTTGGGCGCGACCTATGTGAGCTGGCCCTATTGGGGCAGTGCTGGCCGGACCTATGTCACTGAAATCGAAGCTGTCGATGTCAATTTCGCCGAGCTTGGTGAGATCACCAATATTGCGCCCCTCATCCAGCAAGAAACTGAGCCGGAAGAAGAGACCGCGCCTGAAGAACCGGAAGAAGAGGTTCCCGAAGACGATCCGGTTGATGAAGATGTTGAAGAAGCTGAAGAAGATGTCAGCAATGCGGAAGAGCAAGCCACAGAGCCAGAAGACCCTGATGAGCTAATGCCCGACTTGGATGCTGAGGAAACACCGGAAGAACCGGAAGAAGAAAAGCCTGAAGAGCCGAAACCAGAGCCTAAGCCAGTTCCAAACCCTCCAGCCAATCCGCTGAATGATTTCCTCAATCAGAGTGAGACCACGTTCAAAAGTGAAATCGAGACGCAGCGAAAGAAGCCAGAACCAAAGCCCAAGCCGCCAGAAGAGAAGCCGAAAACTGCTCTCAAAGATGCGCCCAAGCCAGCTGAAACACGCAATCGCCAAGGCGCAGGAGAGCGGTCAGCTAATGTGGCGCGGTTGGAAGCTCTAATCTATAGCCGCGTCAAGGAATGCTGGGCTGGGGTCGATGATTTACCTTATCCAGAACGGCTCAATGTTCGGATGAAAGTGGAGCTTAATCAGAACGGTACAATTGCAGACTTGCGTCTGGTTGATCCCAAGCGTCGCCCACTTGGCAGCTCACCCATGGGCACAGCCGTCGATAGAGCCCTACGAGCCGTCAATAAATGCGCCCCTTATCGTCTCCCACGGGATGACTATGAGGACTGGAGTGAAATGAACATCAATCTTGGACTGGCTTTCGAGCCAGACTGATGAAAAGGGTTAGGAGACCTGCCATGATAAAGAAACTGCTTGCATCCCTCTGCTTGGGGCTGGCCGCTTTTCTGCCCATTGCCTCAGCACAACTTGAGGTCAACATTGGGCGCGGGACGTTCAAACCTACGCCAATCGCAATACCGGATTTTGAAGCTATCGGCGTCGATCCTGCCACAGCAGCAGAGATTGGTGCGATCGTTCGCGCGGATCTGGAATCCACCGGCCTTTTCGCTGTAACACCCGAGAGTGCTTTCATTCAGAAAGATCTAAACATCGAAGTGGCTCCTCGTTTCGCTGATTGGAAAATCATCAAGACCGACGCGCTTGTCGTCGGCACGGTTGAGCAGATCACGCGGGACGGCAATCAGCTTCTGCGCGGCTCGGTTCGCATGTGGGATGTCTACGGCGAAGAACTGATGCGGTTTGAAGATGCCAATGGCCGTCAGGTCTCTGGACGCCGATTCACAACCACGCCTGAGGATCTGCGCCGGATCGCGCACAAGATTTCAGACGCTATCTATAGCCGTTTGACCGGCGAGAGCGGCTATTTCGATACGCGTATCGTCTATATCGGTGAAACGGGCCCCAAGAATGCGCGCGTCAAGCGCCTTGCAATCATGGACGCTGACGGCGCGAACGTGAAATACCTGACAAGCGGCGCTTTCACTGTTCTTACCCCGCGCTTCTCACCCGAAGCGCAGAAGATCACCTATATGTCCTACGAGGGCGGTCTGCCGCGCGTCTATCTCTACGATCTTCGCCGGGCCCGGCAGGAAGTGCTTGGTAATTTCCGGAGCATGACATTTGCCCCGCGCTTCTCACGTGATGGCGGGTCGGTCCTGCTTACCCAGGCGACGGATGGCAACTCAGATGTGTATCTGATGAATTTGCAGACCCGTGAAACGCGGCGCCTCACTGATAATCCTGCGATCGATACATCGCCATCAATGTCGCCAGACGGGCGCCAGGTTGTGTTCAACTCTGATCGCGGCGGTAGCCCACAGCTTTATATCATGAACACAGATGGCACGCCGCGCACCTGCCCATCTGGCGGGCGCGACGTTGCCTGCCGGATTACATTCGGATCAGGGCGCTATTCGACACCTGTCTGGAGCCCACGAGGTGACTTAATCGCCTTTACCAAGCAATCGAAAGGCAAGTTCCATATCGGCGTCATCGGCACCGATGGCAGCGGAGAGCGCTTACTGACCGAATCATACCTTGATGAAGGTCCAGACTGGTCGCCAAATGGCCGCGTGATCACATTTTTCCGTGAGCGTGCCCCAGGCGCACCACCAAAACTCTGGTCTGTTGACCTCACCGGGCGCAACCTCCGCCAACTGCCAACCCCAACAGACGCCTCTGATCCAGCCTGGTCACCTTTGCTGGAGTAAAAATCAGAGTACATAAATCTGACAATGCAGTAATAATTCCGATTAACGGAAAATTTTGGTATATCGTGACACGAAGTTGACAAAAAGCGTGCCTAATGCACCCACTATAAGCGCAAGCAAGGAGATCTACATGCGTAAGCTTATGATGACATCTGCCTCTATCGCCCTATTCATTGGCGTAGCGGCATGTTCTTCAACCCCTGATCCAGAGCCAGTTGTCGAGACAGCTCCGGTTGTCGAGGCAGAACCTGAAGTTCAGGAGCCAGCCGTTGTTGATACAACGCCGATGCCGGCTGTCGCCACAGGCCCAACCAAGGGATCACTGGAAGATTTCCAAGTCAATGTTGGTGACCGGGTCTATTTCGACCTCGATCAATACCGCCTTGCTGCTGATGCCCAAGGCATTCTGAAGCGCCAGGCGGCATGGCTTTCATCTTACCCGGATGTAAACATTCTCGTCGCTGGTAACTGTGATGAGCGTGGCACACGTGAGTATAATCTTGCCCTTGGCGAGCGCCGTGCGTCTGTTGTGAAAAGCTACCTCGTTGACCTTGGTGTCGATCCAGCCCGTATTCAGACCGTATCCTACGGCAAAGAACGCCCATTGGCTGTCGGCTCTAATGACGATTCCTGGGCTCAGAACCGGAACGGCTTCACACAGCTGATTTCCGGCGTTGTTGGCTAAACCCAACTGCACAAATTATACAGGTTTCGGCCGGGCGTCACATTTTGGCCCCGGCCGTTTCATATCTAACCCTTATTCCTTTTCTGAATATGTGGAGTCTGCCATCAATGCTGCGCCAATCTCTTCTGCCCTTTGCGGCTGCTATTGCCATTTGTCTTAGTCCAACAGCGGATGCCCAGCGCCGGAACGCGCCCGTCATTCAAGGCACAACAAGTGGCGAACTGGCACTGACTGTTGAAGAATTGCGGGTTAGCAATGCCGAATTGCGCGCCCGCATGACCGGAATCGAGTCCGACAAAGCTGACCTGACAGGCAAGGTCGAGACGCTCGAATTTCTCCTGTCGCAATCACGCGACCAGATCAATAATATGCAATCGGATGATGCAGAACTGGACCGTTTGATTACCCAACTGGAGAAACGCTTGTCTGACCAAGACAAGAAGATCAGCACTTTGGAGCGTGACCTGTCTTCTATGAATGCCAGCTCCATCTTGGATGAAACCAGCGCAGATGCAGACTTAAGTTCAGTAAGTGAAACAGCACCAGCAGCAACAGACCCTGGATCAGTCGAAACAACCACAACAAGTGGTCCAACGCGGATTGTCAGGCGAACCGTAGCAACAACACAAACGCCTTCTACAAGGACGGCAACGGACCAAGCTGTGGTTGAAACAACGGCGAATGACCTCCCGCAAGGTTCGCTTGGAACACTTCCGGCAAGCGCCTTACCCGGCGATGCAGGCCCCTTATTCGCTGAAGCAAAATCACGCTTGCTACAGTTTGACTATGCTGGCGCAGAAACCGCTTTCCGGTCTTTTCTCGAGCAATTTAGCGATGATCCACAAGCAGGCGAAGCCCAGTATTGGCTCGCCGAAGTGCTTTACCAGCAAGAAGCATATGCTGAATCTGGCGCCGCTTACACAACTATGATCCGCGCCTATCCTGATGATCCGCGCGCGCCCGAAGCATTGGCCAAGCTCGCACGCTCCATGCGTCTCGTTGGCGACACAGAGCAAGCCTGCGGCGCTTTAAGCTTATTGCCGGAGCAATATCCAAATGCTTCTGGCGTGACCAAGAACCTCGCAGCTGGCGAGCGCGTTCGCTCAGGCTGCGACAGCTAAGCTTTCGTGAGGTTCGGGGCTGATTTCACAGCGCTGACTGAGCGGTTCAGCCCTGACCTTCAGCTTCCAATTCTCCTTGGCGTTTCAGGAGGTAGCGACTCGCTCGCCCTGCTCTGGCTCACGCATCGCTGGGCGCTGGAAACGGGGCGCGCGCTTCACATCCTCACAGTGGATCACAAATTGAGACCAGAGGCTGCCAAAGAGGCTGCCAACGTTTCACATCTCTGCCAGGAGCTAGGTCACCCGCACTCAACCCTTGTCTGGGACACCCCAAAACCAGCACAGAACGCAGCGCGCGGCGCGCGTCATGCCCTTCTAGCTCAATCAGCAAGCTCACTTGGTGCGCGCATTATTTTACTAGGCCATACGTTTGACGATGTGGTTGAGACCGCGTTGATCCGCAGGCGGCGTGGCAATCGGTCGGCCGCTGTTGCAGGGCCCGTTCTGGCAAGCCCGTCTCCGATCTGGCCGGAAGGGCGGGGCCAAACCCTCTTACGACCGCTTGTTCATACAAGTCGGCAAGAGCTACAAAACCTGCTTGTGCAGCAGGGTCTGAAATGGGTCACAGACCCATCCAATAGCGATCCAGCCTATGAACGCATCCGCATTCGTCAGACCCTGAAACGGCACCCTACCCTGCAAGGGTTAGCCGCGCACCAAGTGCGATGCCTCCAGCCCGAGAGACAGGCTGAGGAAGCCAGGATTGGGCAGGTCCTAGCTCACGCAACCTCAATCTCTGTATCGCACTCAGGTTTGATAGAAGTGTCAGAGGCCGCTAGCTCGCCAGAGATCGTCTCCTTACTCGCGCGGTTTGCCAGCGGTCAGACTGGGGCAAGTCGCTTGGCGGCTGCCGTGCAGATGCTGGCAACGCTCAAGGTTCCGGGTCAGCGCCAAACCCTCGGCGGCGCTTGGTTTCAGAAAACTAAAACTGGACTTGTGATCGGCCGGGACCCTGGCAAAGCGCACTTGGAACAGGCTGGGAGGGTCTGGGACGGTCGCTATCTTAAATCAAATACAGACACACCGACGCTACAGGCAGATATGCCTTTCTTACTGAGGCAGTCTGCACCGCCAGATCAGAACTGGCGCGAAATTATCTCAGACCGTTTGTCTCACCAAGCGCTCTGTTACCAGACGCCTTTTGTAAATCCGGTCCAGAGATAACCACCCAGCGTTGGGGCGAAATACTGCTTCGATGGCAAATCTACACGGTGGGGCTTTAGCCCGCCTTCAACGGCATCTTGCATGGCTTTGATGACAATATCCCTGCTACCTGCCGCCATACGCCATAAATAAGTATGGAAATTGTCTTTCGGCTGTACCTCAACCTGGGACTGGTAGAGCACATCGCCTGTATCTACACCCTCATCGACCAAATGGACCGTCGCGCCAAAATGCTCCGGTTCACGATTGGCGAGCGCAAAATACCCGCCAAACATGCCGCGATACGCTGGATTTATGCCGGAATGATAGTTGATGAAAGGCGCATCCACACTGCCAAGCGTCTTCTTACCAATCATTCGAGTTGAAACGACAAAAACTGCCTTGGGCTGAGCCGCATTCAAGGCTGCGCGAGCCGCATCTGAATTCACAGAAGCGACTTTGATGATGTTCACATCCTCATCGGCTTCAGGGTCCAAGCCTTCAGTCTGAATCATAGACTTGATCACTGTCCATGCCCCGCGCTTTGTCAGCTTCATCGGGATTCGGGCCGCTTGCATGCTCGCCACTTTCAGTGGGCCAAGCATTTTACGGCGGCGCTTCCAGAAAACAGCAGCGGGTTCGACGTCCTCCAGTATAACTGGAAAATCTCCGAACCGGTCCCGCAAAGCATTGATCATGATCCAGGCGTGTGGACCACCCGCTGTAAGGGCTATAATTGGTGCTTTGTCTGGCATCTGGCTCTCCGCGAAGATAGAGCTTTCAGTGAAGCAAAACCTGTTCCAGATCGCCTAAGCCTGCAGAGGCCCGACGTCCAGGACGTCTTCAACTGTACGCAAGCCGGGCTTTGGACTGCTCACCAGAACTGCCATATTGCCAGGTGCGTGCTTATTATCGAGCATTTTCTCGTGCGCTGCTGGAATATCAGCCCAGCCGAAAACCTCTGACATGCACGGGTCAATCCGGCGGTCGATCACCAGCTGGTTTGCCGCTGAGGCCTGCTTTAGATTGGCAAAGTGGCTCCCCTGAACCCGTTTCTGACGCATCCACAGAAAACGGGCATCGACTGTGAGGTTAAACCCTGTTGTTCCTGCGCAAATGACGACCATGCCTCCGCGCTTGACGACAAAGACCGAGACCGGGAATGTCGCCTCGCCTGGGTGCTCAAAGACGATATCGACGTCTTTACGGCCTGTAATCTCCCAAATCGCTTTGCCAAACTTGCGGCTTTCCCGCATATAATCACTAAACTCAGGACCATTGACCGTGGGAAGCTGACCCCAACAGTTAAAGTCCTTGCGATTAATCACACCTTTGGCGCCCATTGAACGGACGAAATCGAACTTCTCTTCCCCGCCAACAACGCCTATCGCATGTGCGCCTGTAACAGCGCATAATTGAACGCCGAAGCTCCCCAATCCACCAGAAGCGCCCCAAACCAGAACATTATTACCCGGCTTTACAATGTGTGGGCGGTGGCCAAATAGCATCCGATAGGCCGTCGCCAGCGTGAGTGTGTAGCAAGCGCTTTCTTCCCAGGTCAGGTGCTTAGGGCGCGGCATACATTGGCGCGCCTGGACGCGGCAGAACTGAGCAAAAGAACCATCCGGTGTCTCATAACCCCAAATACGCTGGCTGGGTGAGAACATCGGGTCCCCGCCATTACACTCCTCATCGTCGCCATCATCCTGATTGCAGTGAATGACCACTTCATCACCGGGCTTCACACGTGTGACTTTGCGGCCAACCGCCCAGACGATGCCGGAAGCATCAGACCCTGCGACATGAAAGTCTGCCTTGTGAACATCAAAGGGAGAGATCGGCTCCCCCAAACCTGCCCAAATACCATTATAATTTACGCCAGCCGCCATAACCAGAACCAGCACTTCATCGCTGTCGATTTCAGGGACAGGCACTTGCTCGATCTGCATCGCTGTAGAGGGACGGCCATGACGCTCGCGCCGGATTGCCCAAGCGTGCATCATCTTCGGAACATGAAACTCAGGCGGTATTTCGCCCATTTCATAAATGTCTTTTTGCTCGCGATTAGCCTGTGCCATGGCGCAAATCCTTTCCTCCTGAATCCAGCCTGCAGCCCCCATTCCGGGATGTCTTCACAGGTCTGGCCTTTCGGTTCAAACTGTCGCACGTGATGCTTTATTGCAAGCGGTAATTGTGCACTGCACAATAGAGTCTGAATTCGCAAAGGGTGCTGAGGCCATGCCAGACACACAATGGGTCTACCTAAACGGAGATTTTATTCGCCCCGAAGAGGCGCAGATTTCGGCTTTTGACCGTGGCTACCTCTTTGCTCAGGCGGCCTACGAGGTAACAGCTGTTTATAACAAGAAACTGATCGATTTTGATGCTCACCTTGAGCGTTTGGGCCGCACCTTGTCAGGCATTGAGGTCTTACCGCCAGATATAAATCTGACGAATCTACATCATGAGATGATTGAGCGAAATGCACTGACCGAAGGCCTGATCTACCTCCAGGTTTCGGCTGGCGCGCATGGACCGCGGGACTTTTACGGTCCTGAACAGCTTAGCCCAACCGTATTTATGTTCGCGACGCACAAAACCCTGATCGGCGGTACAGCCCGCGATGGTATCACAGCAATATCGCTGGAAGATACGCGCTGGGCGCGGCGCGATATGAAGACCACTCAGCTTCTGTCGCAATCGCTGGCATACCGGCAAGCTCGAAGGCAAGGGGCACATACTGCAATCATGCATGAAGATGGCGTGGTAACAGAAGCAGCCTCGGCAAACATATGGATTGTAACGCCAACTGGGGTCTTGGTAACGCGCGACCTTTCCAGAGCGCTTCTGCCCGGCATTACTCGTGCGAGTATTCTGTCGCTCCTGCGCGAGGCTGGGCTGAGCGTTGAAGAGCGCGCCTTTACAGTCACTGAACTGTATGAAGCCGCCGAAGCTTTCACCAGCTCAACTGGCGTTGTTATTGCCCCGATCCTGTCTGTGGACGAGAAACCAATTAGAAATGGTCACCCCGGACCCATGACCCGACGCGTGCAATCGCTCTATTATAGCTATATTGGTGCTGATCCCACGACCATTGAATGGCTATGACGCGTCATCATCAGGATCAATGACTTCGCCTTCAAATGTAAACGGGGCGTCGCCGCTCTCATCATTTGCCGCTTGCTGTGCCTGGATATCAGAAAACATGGATTGCATCTGACCTGCCATATTGGCCATCTGGTTGAGACCCATCTGCGCAGACATATAGGCGCCGAAACATGCCAGAATAGCTGGGACGATCAGGAAGGCTGTATCTGTAACCAGTAAACGCGGCTCAAACTCTGTCACTTGAAAGAGCGCTGCAACCAGTGCCGCAAACCCAAAGGCCAGGCCATAGCCGACCAGGCCCGCGCCGAACCGAGGTAGCAGGCCTTTGAAGATACTCTCAGGTTTAGTGCTGGCTTGCGGGTTTAGCATCGCCTGAAGGTTCAAAGCGGGCGAGGGACTAAACTTACGAATGAGTACGGTCGTAAGGGTAGCCGCCACAGCCAGAAGCGGAATGATCATCGCGCTGCGATTCATCACGCCTGCGCTCAATGCGGCAAGAACAAAAGCGATTGGCCCGGCAAGGCGGAGCAGCACTGGAAGTATAAGCGCAAATGGCAAGTCCGCATCCTCTTCAACAAGATATGAAGGGGGTTTGCCGGATTAAGCCGCCTGAGGCAACGGCAGAGCCTTACCGCGCCTGAGAACCGCATTGAGTTTCAGGGTGAGAATGGTCGCCGCCAGCGCCAAAGTACAGGCATTTGCGACGACAACCGGCAAGCTTGCGGACAGAATACCGTAAACCAACCATCCGGCAACGCCGAGTGTAAACATCGCATACATGGTCAGGGAAATCCCATCCGTGCGTCCCGTTCGGATAACGAGCAAAGCCTGAGGCAGGAAAGACAGGGTGGTCAAGAAAGCGGCAACAAGGCCAATCATATCGGTCATGTGATGATCTCCAGCAGAGTATGTGCCCTACCATAGTGCGCACGGACAGTATCCGCATATCTCGCCAATGAAGAAATGCATTTTTGCATGCATGCGGCTGCCCCTACGGCCACTTGCCGGAATGACCCGCCTCGGCCATGTTGCGGCGCGATAGAACGAGTGGAGAATCCTATGGCAGATACGGCCTTTCAACACGCCCCGGACCGACCCTGGATTTTCCGTACCTATGCCGGACATTCCACAGCGGAAAAATCGAATGCGCTTTACCGCAAGAACCTCTCCAAAGGTCAGACAGGTCTATCTATCGCCTTCGATCTGCCAACCCAGACCGCCTATGATGGTGATCATATCTTGGCTAAAGGCGAGGTTGGAAAAGTTGGAGTTCCGGTTGCGCATCTTGGGGATATGAGGACCCTTTTTGCGGATTTGCCGCTCGAAGACATGAACACGTCGATGACGATTAACGCTCCAGCCGCATGGTTATTGGCGCTTTATGTCGCGCTGGCCGATGAGCGCGGAGATGACCGCGCCAAGCTGCGCGGGACAACCCAAAACGATATTATCAAGGAATATCTCTCACGTGGCACTTATGTCTTTCCGCCACAGCCCAGCATGCGCCTGATCAGCGATATGGTCAGCTGGTGCTACACTGAGGTGCCAAAGTGGAACCCCTTGAACGTGTGCTCCTATCACTTGCAGGAAGCTGGTGCGACACCCGAACAAGAACTAGCTTATGCTTTGGCGACGGCTTGCGCTGTACTCGACGCCGTCAAAACCGGAGGCCAAGTGCCAGAGGAAGACTTCAGCATCGTGTTTGGCAGGATCTCCTTCTTTGTGAATGCCGGCGTCCGCTTCGTAACCGAACTTTGCAAGATGCGCGCATTCGTTGATCTCTGGGAAGAGATTGGCCGCACGCGTTATGGCGTCGACAATGAAAAAGCGCTGCGCTTTCGCTATGGCGTGCAGGTCAACTCGCTTGGGTTAACCGAGCCACAACCCGAGAATAACGTCTATCGAATACTTATCGAGGCCCTTGCTGTAACCCTGTCCAAACGCGCCCGCTGCCGCGCTTTACAGCTTCCGGCCTGGAATGAGGCGCTTGGCCTTCCAAGGCCGTGGGATCAGCAATGGTCGCTCCGCATGCAGCAGATTCTCGCGTTCGAAACTGATTTGCTTGAATACGAAGACCTATTTGATGGCAGCCATGTAATCGAAGGTAAAACCGAAGCCCTGAAAACCCAAGCGCGCGCAGAGCTTACAAAGATTGATCACATGGGCGGCGCGGTTGAAGCAGTTGGTTATATGAAGGAAAGCTTGGTCGGAGCGCATATAGATCGGATCAAAGGCATCGAGAGCGGCGACCTGAAAGTCGTTGGCGTAAACGCTTACACGCAAACCGAAGACAGCCCACTTGGCGCAGGCAATGATGCTATCGAGACGATTGACCCAATGGTTGAGCGTCAACAAGTGGAGGCGCTCAGAACCTGGCGCGCAAAACGGGACCAGGGAGCGGTCGATATAGCGCTTGAGAACCTTAAGAGCGCCGCTTCAAGCAACCAAAACATCATGGAGCCCTCAATCGAGGCGGCAAAAGCTGGCGTCACGACAGGTGAATGGGGCGCGACACTACGGCAGGTTTTTGGTGAGTATCGCGGCCCAACAGGGGTACCGGTCGTCATTGGAACAGGCGGCGATGCGGCCATTGAGGCAACCAAAGCCCGTGTCGATGAGGTTTCAGACCGCCTTGGCCGCCGCATGAAATACGTCCTTGGCAAACCTGGTCTTGATGGCCACTCAAATGGCGCGGAACAGATCGCAGCCCGCGCGAGGGCTTGCGGAATGGAGGTTGTTTATGATGGCATACGCTTTACCCCCGCCGAGATTGTCGCGCAGGCCAAGCAAGCAGACGCTCATGTGATTGGTCTCTCAATCCTGTCTGGCAGCCATCTGGACTTGGTCCGTGAAACGCTCGCTGAAATGCACAAGGCCGATATGGGCTCTGTGCCCCTCGTTGTTGGGGGCATCATCCCTTATGAAGATGAGCAAGCACTTCGGCAGATGGGCGTGCGCCGCGTGTATACCCCAAAGGATTTCAAGATCACCGAGATTATGGATGATGTTGTCGATGTGGTTGAAGCCGCTTGGCTTTAAAGCTCTAGTCTTTCCAGAGGCCCAGGCGTTTGAAAGTAATCTCTTTCAGCTCTATGCCGCGCGTTTTCTCTGGTACAACTGGACGGACAGATAGATAATCAAAGGCTGTCGCGGTTTCCAACAGTTTGCGCGGAATTTGGACGACTGCCGTATACGTGTCCCACTCCGGCTTCAACTCAAAGCGGGTCCAACCTGTATCACCTGCATTTCCAGTCGAGTAATTGAACTCGAACGCTTCTGCGCCTGCGCCGTCTGTTGGCTTAACAGTAAAAGCAATCTCGACATTCTGGCCCGCATAAACCGTCTCCAAATCAGGCCCTAGTTGAAAATGCGCATTACGCTCAACTTCCGGAAAGTTCGCATCCGCATCAGCTTTGATCTCAAGCGTGCCTTGATCCAGCTTTAACTCATAGCCTCGATACCCTGCCATCCGGCAGAGGTCCTGCCCCCCAAGCACAATCAGACTATAATCCGCCGGACCATTTCCACCGCCAAACGGGCCACATCTCGGCTGCCCAACCCCCGCAAGAACGGCAAGACCGACCATCGCTGCTCCGACCAGTAAGGTCAGTGGATAAAAGAATATGTCCCTCAAATCAGCTCCTGCGACCTGCAACTTTCAAGAACGGGTAGAAATCCGCTCTTCGCTCTGATAGCAACGCGATCAATGAAGCGCGACCCCGAAACTCTTTCAGATTGATTTCTGAAGCTTTTTTAACGGAAAAATGATCCTGATGCCCAAGCTTATACTCACTCGCCATGGTCAAAGCCAATGGAACCTTGAGAACCGTTTTACTGGCTGGTGGGACGCTGACTTAACTGAAAAGGGTGAAGCTGAAGCCAAAAAGGGCGGCGAACTGTTGAAAGCAGAAGGCGTTGAGCCTGTATTTGCCTTTACCAGCTACCAGACGCGCGCGATCCGCACACTCTGGCTCAGTCTTGCAGCGTTAGACCGCGCCTGGATCCCGGTTGAAAAGCATTGGCGGCTGAATGAACGCCACTATGGCGGCCTGACGGGTTTGGATAAGGCTGAAACCGCTGAAAAGCACGGCAAGGATCAAGTCCATATCTGGCGCCGTTCTTACGATGTGCCGCCGCCGCCAATGGAAACCGGCAGCACCTATGATCTAGCAGATGATCCGCGTTATGCTGGGATTGAGACACCCCAGGCCGAAAGCCTAAAACTCACGCTTGAGCGCGTCTTGCCTTATTGGGAAAGCACGATCGTCCCGGTTCTCGCGTCTGGTCAGGATACGATTATCTCAGCGCATGGAAATTCACTCCGGGCTTTGGTTAAACACCTCTTCCGTGTGCCTGATGAGACCATTACTGGTCTGGAAATCCCAACTGGAAACCCGCTTCTGCTAGACCTGAATGAAGCCCTGGTGCCTGTTGCAGCGCGTTACCTCGATGATGAGCGCGCAAAAGACCTACCGGACCTCCCTTGAGCGACCAACAATATATACTGAGGGCCGCTGCCCCCGACGCGATCGGTATTATGGCTGATGTCATGGGGCATCTTGCGAGTCACCGTGTAAGCGTGACTGAAAGCCGTGATTTCGGGGACCCACAAACCAAGCGTTTCTTCATCTGGGCCAAGTTTTCTGCAGAAGTAGGCTTTAATCAGGGCGCATTCGAGGATGGGTTTTCGACGCTTGCATCCCGGCGCGAAATAGATTGGTCACTGCGCAAGGAAGCTGCCAGGCCGCGTGCCCTAATTATGGTATCAAAGGGAGACCATTGCCTGAACGATCTCCTCTACCGCCATCGCCGCAAGCGTCTGGGGGCTGAGATTGTCGCGGTCGTTTCAAATCATCCAGACGCGCAATGGCACGCAGAACGCCATGATATCCCTTTCCACCATATCCCGGTGACCAAAGAGACGAAAAGCACTGCTGAAACAGAGCTGCTTGAGCTTATCGAAAGCACGCAGTCCGATATTGTGGTTCTGGCGCGCTATATGCAGATACTGTCCAATGATCTGAGCCGAGAACTCGAAGGAAAGTGCATCAACATTCATCACTCTGCCTTACCCAGCTTCAAAGGCGCCCGGCCCTACCACCAGGCCTATGCGCGCGGTGTAAAACTGATGGGCGCAACGGCTCATTATGTGACCGCAGACTTGGATGAAGGCCCAATCATCGCCCAGGATGTATCTCCAGTTGACCATAGGCTACCGCCAGAGCGGATGGCGGAGCTTGGTAAGGATATTGAGGCCCGTGTCCTCGCCCGCGCCGTAACAGCCCATGCCGAAGGCCGTGTTTTCCTCAATGGGCCGCGCACGGTGGTGTTTGAATGAGCGCACATAGCAAACATATGGCCCGCGCGCTGGAGCTCGCCCGCTTGCAGTTTGGGCGCACAGGCAAAAACCCAAGTGTTGGCTGTGTTATTCTCGACCGGGATGACCAGAAGCTCAGCGAAGCCGCAACCGGTGATGGCGGGAGCCCTCATGCTGAACAGACCGCTTTGCGACGTTTGCCGATGGGCGCAGCGGCTGGCGGAACAGCCTACGTGACTCTGGAACCTTGCCGCCAGCGCTCATCCGGAGAAGCAGGCTGCTCGCAGCGCTTGATCGAAGCCGGCATTGCGAACGTCATTGTGGCCATACGTGACCCTCATCCGGTGGCAAAAGACGGGATTAATCGTCTTTGCGAAGCAGGACTGCATGTTGAAATAGGCTTGATGTCTGAAGAGGCTGAGACGCTTTACGCTGATTTTTTCGCAAACCTAGACAAAGTGAGCTGAGCTTAAGAAAGCGTGGCGACTGAACCACAGATTGCTTGCAGCTATAGTTAATCCTGAAAAACTGACTTGACCTTAACCTTTGCTGTGTCAGCCTCTTTATAGTGAAGAGGTATAGGACGGTCTTATGATCGGAATTGTTGTCGTTAGCCATGGCAAACTCGCCGACGAACTTGTTCGTGCCGCCAAACATGTGGTCGGCGAACAGGATGCGTTTGAGGCGCTTTCAATCGAGGTTGAAGACGACATTGACAAACGCCGGGACGAAATTCGCGATACAGTGAAAGCCTGCAATAATGGCAAAGGCGTTATCATCCTGACCGATATGTTTGGTGGTACGCCATCCAATCTCGCCCTCTCCAACCTTTCAAGTGGCAAAGTTGATGTGATCGGCGGCGTGAACTTGCCTATGCTGATCCACCTTGCACAAATCCGCAGCGATTTAACACTTGAAGAAGCCGTTCAAGCCGCCAGTGATGCCGGGAAACGCTATATCCGTATCGGATCTGAAGTGATGAGCCGTTCCAAATGACAAATGCCATTCAACGCGCCGCCAAGATTATCAATCTCAAAGGCCTCCACGCGAGAGCCTCTGCGAAGCTTGCTGCGCTTGCCTTGAAGCTTCCAACACCTGTGACAGTTGAGTTTGAGGGCGAAACCGCTGATGCGCGCTCAATCATGGACTTGCTTTGCCTTGGGGCGGGCATAGGCTCAACGGTCCAACTCAAAGCCGCAGGGTCAGGCGCAAAAGAGGCCATAGCAGCAGTCCAGACCCTCATCGCAGATGGCTTCGGCGAACTGGAAGATGACAAAGCCTGTTCCTGCAAATAGAACCTAAAGCACTAAGGGCGCCAGCCAGTAGCCAATCGCTGTAATCACTGCGATTGCAATCAGGTTTAGACGCAGACCACGCTTCATCATCATGCTGATTGAAACTTCACCTGTCGCATAGATAATCGCATTTGGCGCGGTCGCGACGGGCAGCATAAAAGCGCAGCTCGCAGCCACAGCCGCAGGCGCGAGAAGGCTGGATGGCGCCGCCCCGGTTGCGATCGCCAGACTACCGAGGATAGGCGCTAAAGTTGTCATTGTCGCAACATTGCTGGTCAGTTCAGTCAAGAATAGAACCAGAGCCACCACGATCAAAATGAACGCCAAGGCAGGCAAGACATCCAGAACGCCCAAAGTCTCTCCGATCCAGGCTGAAAGCCCTGTGCTTTTGACGGCATTGCCAAGCGCGATACCGCCGCCAAACAGAAGCAGTACACCCCAAGGTAGTTTGACCGCTTCTTCCCATTTCAGCAGCGCTCGATTGGTCTCTGCCCCGGCTGGCACCAAGAAAACCAGAAGAGCGCCGAAAATCGCGATCATCATATCACCTTGAGCATTATTGACGACACCGAGCGCACTCCAGCCTTGGCTCTCAGCGAAGCCAAACGTCCAAAGCCGGCTCACCCAGAGCATCGCCACCAAAGCAAAAATAATCGCCACGCGGCGCTCAGGCTCGGTCATTTTGCCAAGCCCTTGCTTGTCTAACCGAACACGCTCCACCGCAGCAGCGCCGTCCTTAAACGTACCCAAACCGCGCGTTACGCTCCACCACGCAGCTGGAACCAAAATAAGGACGGCCGGTATTCCAAAAGCCATCCATTGGGGGAAACTGATGCTTGAACCTGTCTCACGCTGCAACCAATCCATAGCGATCAGATTGGTTGGCGTCCCAATTGGCGTTGCAACCCCGCCAATCGAGGCGGCGTAGCAAACCCCCAGCAACAGCGCGACGACGAACTTACCGCTCTCATCTTTCAGGGCGGCCGCAGCTGACAGAGCGATCGGCACCATCATCAAAGTCGTCGCGGTGTTGGAAATCCACATAGAGAGCAAAGCCGTTGCAGCCATAAATCCCGCAATCAGAGACAGGGGTGAAGCCCCCACAACCGAAACAATATTCAGCGCAATTCGCTTGTGTAGATTCCAGCGCTCTATGGTGAGCGCCACGATGAAACCACCCAGCAAAAGAAGAACGATATGGTGTGCATAGCCAGCGCCGACCTCTTTGGCTGAGGCCGCCCCGACAAGAGGCAAAATCAGCAATGGCAAAAGTGAGGTTACCGGGATCGGGATTGGCTCAGTCGCCCACCAGATCGCCATCCAAACCATCAACGCGCCTGTGGCCCAAGCCCCAGAGGACAAGCCCTCCGGCGCCCCGGCCAGCAGCATAATCGCTGCCAGGAGCGGCCCAAGTCCTAGCCCAATGCGCTTTGAAAGAGAGGATTGCTTACCCATAAAGCGCACAGGGCCCGGGTTCCAAACCCAAGTCAAGCATCAGCGCTCAAGTACCAAATCATTACGATGTACAAGCGCTGGTCGTCCACGAAAGCCAAGCTCAGCTTCGACCTGATCTGATTGCAGTCCGGCAATCCGCAAGGCATCATCGGAGCTATACGCAACAACACCTTTAGCGATATGTACTCCTGAGCGATCCTTAATGGCAACCGCCGCACCCCGCGCAAAACGACCCTCAACCCCAATAACACCCACAGGAAGAAGGCTCGCGCCGCCGAGAAGCGCCTTGGTCGCGCCTTCATCCACTAAAATAGCCCCTTCTGGGGTCAAATGACCTCGTAACCAGACCTCACGGGCCTTATCCGGGGTCAAAGGCGGTAAAATCCAAGTTGCACGACCCCCATCCCTCAAAGCCTGCAAAGGCCGGGGGCGGTCGCCAAGAGTTATGGCCGTTGCACACCCTGCCGCCCAAGCGATCTTGGCTGCAGCAAGTTTGGTTGTCATTCCACCACTGCCGACATCCGCATCAGGATTGCTTTGCCCCGCCATCACTTCATGCCGGGGCTCGATTTCACGCAGAACTGGAATATGTTGCGCGCTAGAATCTATGCGCGGGTCCGCGCTATATAGCCCATCAATATCGGACAAGAGGACCAGAACGTCGCTGGCAACCATTTGCGCCACGCGGGCAGCAAGGCGGTCATTGTCGCCAAACCGGATCTCATCGGTCGCAACCGTATCATTCTCATTGATGATCGGGACGGCGCCAACCGCCAGAAGCGTTTCCAGCGTCGCGCGCGCATTCAACCAGCGGCGTCTGTGTTCAGTATCATCAAGCGTCAGCAGGGCTTGTGCAACAGAAAGGCTATGATCGGCAAACGCCTCTCCTAATGCCGCCATCAAAAGCGGTTGACCAAGCGCTGCAGCGGCCTGCTTCTCTTCAAGCTTGCGGGGCCTGTCTGCCCCAAGACTATTTCGGCCCAGCGCGATGGCCCCAGAGGACACGAGGATGACCTCACACCCGCTCGCTTTCAGGGCCGCAATATCGGCCGCTAAATCTGTAAGCCATTTCTGGCGCGCAAGACCATTGTCAGCAACAAGTGAAGAGCCGATTTTAACAACGATCCGCTTAGCGGTTTTGAGAGGAGATGACGCAAGTTCAGCCGTCATCCAACCGGGCTCCACCCTGTCTCTTCATCTTCGCCGATCTCATCTTCAACCAGTTGGCCAAGGGCGCGCGCCATCTGACTAAGCGCTGGCTTTACGCCAAGCCCCGTTACCGCTGAAAGCCGTAAAGGCTCTTGCCCGCAGGCCGCTTTCAACAGGACGGCTTGCTCATCGACGATATCTTCAGACAGGACATCAACTTTCGAAAGCGCCACAATTTCAGGTTTGGCTGCTAGCTCGCCGCCATAAGCTTCCAACTCGCCGCGAATAGTGCGGTAGGCTTCATCAGGCGCATCTTGGGTACAGTCAATTAGGTGCAGGAGGACTTTACAGCGCTCAACATGGCCCAGGAACGTATGACCAAGGCCAATCCCTTCAGCCGCGCCCTCAACCAGACCCGGGATGTCGGCCAGAACAAATCGCGTGCTGGTTCCTAGATCGACAATACCAAGCCCCGGATGCAGCGTCGTAAAAGGATAGTCCGCAATCTTGGGTTTCGCAGCTGTTGCTCGGCTAAGGAATGTCGACTTACCTGCGTTCGGCAGGCCGAGTAGCCCGGCATCCGCGATCAGTTTCATGCGAAGCCATAGGGTAAACTCTTCGCCCTCTTCGCCCTTATTGGCGCGGCGCGGGGCCCGATTGGTCGCCGTTTTAAAGCGTAGATTGCCCCAACCGCCATTACCGCCGCGTGCGACCATGACACGCTGTCCGATCTCGGTCAGGTCAGCGATCATGGTTTCCTGATCTTCTTCAAAGATCTGCGTTCCAACCGGGACTTTCAGGATCTTGTCAGCGCCCGTGCGACCATGGCGCTGTTTGCCCATGCCGTGCCCGCCGCGCTCAGCCTTATGGTGCTGTTGGTAGCGAAAATCGATCAGCGTGTTGAGGCCCTGAACCGCTTCGATATAAACATGTCCACCACGGCCGCCATCGCCGCCATCAGGGCCACCAAACTCAACATAGGCTTCACGTCGGAAAGCGGCGCATCCGTTTCCGCCATGGCCCGCTTGGACATAGGCTTTGGCTTGATCAAGGAATTTCATAGCGTCTCTTCTTCACTAATGTGATGCGGTCTGCAAGGCCATCTCAGGAGGTGCCCCGCGTGCATACCGCATTGCTGGGCTTGGACCGCCCCGCGCTGCCCCCACATGATCCACAACTCCGACGGCAATAAACCCCAGCTTTTCCAACACGCGTCCCGAGGCGGGATTATCGGTAAAATGCCCAGACACGAAGCCGCTAATCTCTTTCTCAGTTTCCGCCCATTCCATAACAGCCTGCGCTGCTTCACTTACAAAACCCTGTCCCCACCAGGGTTTTCCGGCCCAATATCCAATCTCCCACAGATTCTCACCATGCTTATCGAGGCCTGTGCAGCCAATGACGCCATCAGTTGGATGCTCAAGCATGAAAACACAGGCCTTACCTTCAGCCCAGTTCGTTCCAGCCTTCTCTATAAAGGCTTCAGCATCGGATAGCTCGTAGGGATAAGGTGCGCGGCCGAGATTCCAGGCAACGTCCTTGATCCCGATACGCTCTGCAATTTGCGCCGCATCACGCGGCTGCGGCGCGCGCAGGGTCAGTCTTTGCGTATGTAGAATAACAGGGGCCATAACAATCGTCTCCGTGGAGCCAAAGGGGAGACAAACAAAAAGGGAGACAGTGGCCTGTCTCCCCTTGAGAACTTTTGGCCACCCTCTGGCGGCCTTATGCGGCGCGCCTATTCAGCTGCTTCGGCGAGCGGGGCGACAGACACATACTGGCGGTTATTACGCTTACGCGTAAACTCAACCTTACCCTCAACCAGCGCAAAAAGCGTATGGTCTTTACCCATACCAACGCCGCGGCCCGGATATGTCTTCGTTCCGCGCTGGCGAATAATAATGTTGCCAGGGATTACGTGCTCGCCACCATACTTCTTGGTGCCAAGGTATTTAGGATTCGAATCGCGACCGTTCTTGGACGAACCACCTGATTTTTTATGAGCCATCTCGGCGCTCCTCTAATTCAGACAGGCTATAACAGCCTTACGCCTCTTTTGCGAATTCTTTAGCTTGTGAAACCCAGTCGTCTCGTGTGATACGGCCTGGGAAGCTCATTTCCTCTTCAAGCTCTTCGATCTGAGCTTTCTTGAGGGCGGCAACCTGCCAGAAGTGGAAGATACCAGCATCGTTCAGCTTGCCCTCAAGGACTTTACCAACGCCTTTGATCTTTTTCAGGTCATCAGCCTCACCTTGCGGAGCTGAAAGACGACCGCGATCATCCATTGCAGCTGTATCAGCTTTCTTTGGGGCAGCTTTTTTGGGGGCGTCCGGTTTAGCTTCAGCCTTAGGCGCTACTTCCTTCTTAGGTGCAGCTTTCTTTGGAGCCGCTTTTTTAGCAGGCGCCTTCTTACCGTCTGCAAGAATAGAGTCGATGGTCACAACCATTTCAAGCTGGCGATGACCTTTCTTGCGGCGGTAGGTATTTCGCTGACGCTTCTTCATGATCAGCTTCTTGGTACCTTTGCGGTGCTCAGAAACTGTTCCAACCACAGAAGCACCAGAAACGGTTGGCTCACCGACAGTGACCTTGCCACCGTCGCCCAACATCAAAACGTTCTCAAACGTAACATTCTCGCCAGCTTCCACGGCGAGTTTCTCGATGACGATCTCATCACCTTCGGCAACTTTATACTGTTTGCCACCTGTCTTAATGACCGCG
>CAZGVG010000001.1:64338-69059 GCA_964528975.1 uncultured Hyphomonas sp. | reverse complement strand
TCAGATGAATTGGTCGTTGGGCCTTATCAAGGCACCTTAGGCTGCCTGCGTATTCCATTCTCGAAGGGTGTTTGCGGGGCCTGCGCGACCAGCGGTGAAAGCCTGATCGTTCCGGATGTCCACGCTTTTCCAGGCCATATCGCCTGCGATAGCCGTACCAATTCGGAGATCGTGGTTCCGGTCTTTGATGCGGCAGGCAAGCTTGCAGCCATACTGGATATCGATAGCGAACAGACCGATGCATTTGACGAGATCGATCGTCTAGGGCTCGAGGCTATCTGTGCCGGACTCCTCACTGCCTGACATATCCGCAAAAACTGGCTCCGGGATGATCTGGGGCCGGGCCTTGGCGATGGCATTCACCAGAGCGCGCTCCATGACGTCCAGCTTGGCTTTACGAACGCCGGTTTCAACCTCAATTGCAGGCTGAAAAGTCAACCATTGGTCGCTTTCGTCATAGATAGGCCAGTCCGGCAGGCCTTCGCCATTCGGGTTGCCTGTTTTGGCAAAATTCGTCCAGTATTTCCCCATCGCCTCGGTCAGAATATCTTCCTCTTCGGTTAGCCCCATCAAAGGGCTATGGCTATTGAAGACAAAGAAAATCTCGGAGGCGTGAAAGGCTCCAAGCGTCTGGTTCTTGGTCGGGGTGACCCGGGTGAAGTGGTAAAGGTAGCTTGGTTCCCCTTGAGCTGTATTTGCCTTGGCAAGAAAGCGCATATGCACGCCGAACAGATCGTCTCCAAGCATATCCATCGCGCCTTGGTCCCAGTTTTCAGGTTCGGTTAGGCGGTACTCAAAGGCCAGAATTGCGGCATCTTCAGCACCGTAAATCTCATTAAGCTTGGCGATTTTGTCGTCATGACTGATCGGAAACTCGGGGACCAGAACCGTTGGCACACGCATACTTGGATAGAAGAGAGTGGCCTCATCTCCATTATACCCTGCGAGAATTGGAACATTTTGGATACCGCCTTCCCCAATGGCCTGACCAATTAGTTCAGGGATCACGACACCATCAACGGTTGGTAACATGTAACCAAGAAGGTGCATTTTTTTTGGGACTTGCGCTATCAGCGCTTCACCTGAAACCGCACGCAGCTCCTCTGATGTAGCTTCGGGACCCGTCAGGCCGTCCATAAACTCAAGGCCCGCCATATGCATGCTCATTCGGCCCTCAATCGCGGTGGTCAGACCATTAGCATTATAGCTGGAAGCGCCGCTTTGCAGGATCGCTTTATGAAACAGGCCTTCGCTGAGTGGGGTCGACATAATCTCGGTGACCGCTTGTGCACCCGCGCTTTCACCAAAGATCGTGACATTTTCGGGATCACCGCCAAAAGCTGTAATATTGTCTTTTACCCACGCAAGCGCAGCAACATTATCAAGCAATCCGTAATTGCCAGAGACACCGCGTGGATCATCCGCGCTCAACGCTGGGTGCGCCATATACCCAAGCGGGCCGAGGCGGTAATTGACCGTAACCACAACGACGCCATTCTCAACCATGCCATTACCTTGATAAAGGTCCATTGATCCAGCACCGCTCTGGTGACTGCCACCATGAATCCAGAGCATGACAGGTTGCAAACTATCTTTGCCGACATTTGCGCTGCGGACATTGAGGAACAGACAATCCTCACTCTCAATAGGCGGGGGCGCGCTTTGCAGTGAAACTTTTGCCAGATGACGCTGGACCATATTCAGCCCAAGACCATTCAGCAGATCGTCCAGAAACTCACCGCTGCCCTCACGGTTTTGCAAACATTGAGCGCCATAATCGCGGCCATCTCTGACACCCTCCCAGTTTAGCGGGGGCTGAGGGGCACGCCAACGCAAATCCCCCACAGGCGGCGCCGCGAATGGGATGCCATTCACCTGCAAAACGTCAGGATTGTCAGCATCTATTCCTGCCATGATCTGGCCCTGGGTGAGGCTAATCACAGGCCCTTCTTCAAGCGGTGCAGCGGGCTTGGTAATCATCCAGACCAGCCCCCCATAGAGCGCCCCAAGCAGCACTGCTAAAGCTACAACTATAATCAACAGGCGTTTCATAAGGTCACTCCGGGCATAATCTAAGCTTGGTTCAGGCTATCAGTATTGGGTCCTATCCATTCCGCAAGCCTCTGTTGGCTTTTGCGATCAAGCTCAGACCAGAATCTACGCAAGGACTTCAGGCATTTCGCCTGATAGCCAAAGGCCACCTGCTCATACTGGCCGCCCTCGATTTCAAGCGAGAAAGTCTCCTGTTCAGCCTCAAGCGCGGCCATATTGGCAATCAGGAATGGCAGATAGGTTTCACCTGCGACAGCGAGCAGCTTTTTGACCGGCTCCGCTAGTCCGTCTCTCCAAGACCCTTCAATGCCGCTGGCATCATCAGCGTGATCAAGCCAGCGATAGAGATATGGTGTCTCTGCCCTTAGCCAGGCCATTGGCGTTGGATCTGTGCTCATCACTTTAAGCTGCCCGTAAAAGGCAAGGTCAGCAAGTGAAGGCCGATCGCCAAACAAGAAGCGCTTGTCTGATAAAGTCATCTCTTCCAAATAGCGGTTACACCGCTGCCAGCTTGCCTCGATCAGCGGCCCGGTTTGGGGCGTACACCCGACCATAGCCATACGGGAAATCTGCCGTGCGCGAATATCGGTTGCTACCGTCTCAACCGTCTCACGGCCTGCATTCGGCAAGCTGTCATACATAAGCCAGTTGGCGACCCACTCAGCATCCTCCACATAGGCCCAACGATAATGAAACATCGCCTTCATGAACCATTCGTCGGCCATATCTTCCAGCAGCAAACACGCAAACCGCAGCGCCGGATCAGACGGCAACAGATCGCGCCCCTCGCCCTCTATGGAAAGGAGGAATGGGGTTGAATCATTTGTCCAGGTTCCGTCCGGGCGCTTAATGACAGGGATCACGGGCGCTTTCACATTCGGCATGACGTCTGGCCGTTCCTCAGCTGTCATACCACTCCACGTATGGCCAAGCCGTTTTGCCCGTAAGGCGGCACGAACTTTCATTGAATACGGCGAGCCTAGAGCGCCATAGACTTCATACAGGCTCATACCTTGTCACCATGCAGCCAGCTTGGCCGCGTCACGATCAATTCCTGACAGAGTAACCCGGCGTCGCGATGACGAGACATGTCTTTATAGTCAGGGTGATTGAGCGTCTGAATAAAGGCTTGCCGGGTAGGAAAATGGTTCACCAGAACCCCGTCCCAATTACCGCCGCCAATAAAAAAGCGCTCCACTGAGGCCAGAAGCGTGGTTGTCCCACCTACTTCGGCAGCTACGATGGTGAAGGCCTCGGAGTAGCGCTGATAGGCAGCCTCACCACTAATCTCTTCACCAGATTCAGGATCGCTTGCCGCATACTCAGCTTTGACCCGAAACTTGAGTAAATTCACTTGCGCCACCGGGCCATCATAAGGGTCATCACGAAAGGCACGAAACTGGTCAGCTGTGGGTTGGAATGCGGGCATGTCAGTCCTCCTGTAGAAGCAAACGCCTCTCAGGGGCGTTTGTCTTCATTTTTGGCAAAGAAACGCTGCAGGTAAAACAGTGCCGCCGCGTGATGCGAGTGCTGAACGTCCATCGTCTCATACTCCAGAAACTCAGACAGCGGCATTTCAAGCACTTCAATCTCTTCATTCGCGTCCAAAGCCTGCTCGCCTGAGCGCACACAGCCGAGCGCCAGATAGAAGTTCAGTTGATTGGTCTGTGTCGCCGGGTTGGGATAACAAGTCCCTAGATGATGCATCTCACGCGGGATATAGCCCGTTTCTTCTAGCAGTTCCCGCCGCCCGATGGCCTCATAATCGGTATCTCCAGGTTCACCGCCACCTCCAGGCAAGCCCGTGACTATGACCCCTGCGGGATGGCGATACTCTTTGACCAATACCACATTGCCTGCATCGGTTAACGCAATGACCAGCGTCCACATTGGAAAATCAAGCACATGATAGGCCGGGATAATATGCCCGTCCGACCGCTCACACGTATCTGTGCGCAAGCTTAAATACTGATCTTTCAGCACCTGCTTTGAAGACAGGGTTTTCCAGGGCTTGATCATTCCCCGGCTTTCAGCTTCCGCTCAAGGAACGCCATGCGGGTCTTCATCAAATGCGTGCCGAGTTTCTCGCCGCGAATACCATGGCGTTGTCCCGGATAGGTCATCAGATCGAACATGATACCGCGTTCTTGCAGCTCAGCCATCAGGCGGGTTGTGTTGTCGAAAGTAACATTATCGTCCGCCATGCCATGGATCAGGAGAAGCGGCGCTAGATCACCCTCCAAACGATCCAGATGATAGAACACAGATGACTTCTCATAACCATCCGGATTATCCTGCGGGGTGTCCATATAGCGCTCGGTGTAGAACGTATCGTAAAGGCTCCAGTCGGTGACAGGCGCGCCTGCGACAGCAGCAGCGAATGTGCCTTCCGGCGCCTGCAAGATCGTCATCAGCGCCATATAGCCGCCATAGGACCAACCCTGAATACCGATCCGGTCGGCATCCACAAAGGGCTGCGATTTCAGCCACTCAACGCCAACCAGCTGGTCGCGGACTTCCGGCCCACCCGTCTGGCGATAAATCACGTCTTCGAATTTCTTACCGCGATTGGCCATGCCGCGATTGTCGAGGCGGAAGACAACATAACCTTCACGTGAGTAGAACTGATCGCTCAGACGTTCCCAATTGCGCGTGACGGTTTGCGCGCC
>CAZGVG010000001.1:16102-64238 GCA_964528975.1 uncultured Hyphomonas sp. | reverse complement strand
AGCTCGGTGATGCGAGTGGGTTCACCGCCCTCTAAGGGAACAGAGTAGAGATGACGCTCGAGTGGCGTGTCTTTGTAGCCTGTGAAGTAAATGACTGAGTCCTTCAGCCCGACAATAGCATCGATCGGCCAGTCACCTTTGGTCACTTGTTGGAGCAGGTCTAAACCATTGATCGACCAGACATGGCGCATACCGCTGCGCTCAGACGAAAATATAAAGTGACCCGTGCCACTCTCGTTTTTAGCTGTTCTCACACCATCATGGCTAATGTTGAACCAGCGGTCCTGACGTTCAACCATGTCATCCACAGCGTAAGTCGCACCACCGGGATCGAACAGGATACTGCCAAGCTCGGTTTGGTCACGGTTGGAGTCCCGAACCAGAAAACGCTCCGCGCTCGTCCACTGCGCGTCTGCTAGATAAGTGTCAGGGCCAAAGCTGCTCAGACTCACAGAACGATTGGTTCCAACCTCATGTATGAACAAATCAACGAGCGCATTTGGCCGCCCTGCCCTTGGATAGCGCTGCTCGATTACGGTGACATCTTCAGCGGCAATGTCGAAGCGGGGGATGATGTCGACCGTACTCTCATCGACTTTCGTATAGGCGACATAGCGGTCATCCGGGCTCCACCAATAGCCCGTGTAGCGGCTCATCTCTTCCTGCGCGACGAACTCGGCTACTCCGTAGGAAATGGCTTTGTCCGGTTGGGCCAGCGGCGTTAGTCGGCTTTCGGTTCCTGTGGCAAGATCGATGGCGTAGACTGCGCCATCGCGCACAAAGCTCACATATTTTCCGCTTGGCGAGACCTTGGCATCGTACTCAAACGCATCTGTATCTGTCAGCTGGCGGGCTTTGGTGCCATCTTCTCCCAAAGTCACCAAATGCAAATCACCGCCAAGCGGGACGAGGATCGTATCGCTCGTGCCCCAATCATAGGAGACAATCCCTTTGCGCCCGGCAATCCGCTTACGTTCGCGAAGGGCTTTTTCTTCTTCGGACAGCTCGACCTCTTCAGGCTCAAGCAACTGACTATCAACCAGCAGAGATCCGGCACCCGTCCCCACATCAAACTGCCATAAATCATAGCGGTTCGCCTCGTCTTCGCGTGCTTGCAGGAAGGTTACGCGCTTACCATCCGGTGAATATTTTACCCCGGTTGGCGAGGGCCCCGAAAGGCTCGGACTGGCAAAAAGTCGTTCAATTGTCAGGGGTTTCTGGTCAGCCATAATTGGGTCAGTCTCCGATGGCGCTTGAGCATTCGTCCCGGCGCAAGCAGCAACCGATAAAGCGAGAGCAGGCAGTAAAGTCTTGATCATGACCTGACACTAACGCAGTTTGCGCATCTGTCATCCGCTCTATGTCTAGGATCATGACCAACGCCCAAACACTTTTCGAGCACGCCCATGCCCTTATGCGCCAATCCAGCGGCGGTGAGACGCTGACCCGCGCAGCTGAGATGATGAAACGCGCCGCTGATGCCGGTCATGTCGGTGCGGCAAACAATTATGGCACCCTCGCGCAGCACGGTCGCGGCGTCCCGGTCGACCTCTTTGAAGCTCGGCACTATTATGAACTGGCCGCAAACGCAGGATCGCCTGTTGGACAATTCAATTTTGGCTTCATGTGGCTTCATGGGCATGGTGGATTACAAGACACCACCATCGCACGAAGCTGGTTTGAAAAAGCGGCAATAGCCTATGATAGCGATGCACTTAGTCATTTGGGGCGTATGGCCATGCTCGGCGAAGGCGGGACACAGGACTTCAAGGCCGCATATCAATACTGGACCGACGGCGCGTTAGAAGCCAGCGATGATCGCTGCGCCTTTAATCTGGGCATCGCTAGCGCAGGCGGGCATGGTGCCCCTCCAGATTTCGTTGGAGCCCTTGCTTGGTTCAAACTGGCCAAAGCGCTTGGCAGTTCTTCCGCGGACGCAGAGATGACCAAGATTGAGCGCGTGATGAACGATCAAGAGCAAGCCGACGCGCACGACCGCTATTGTCATATCAGAGCCAATTGCGAGGCGTTTAACTAAATGGTCCCGATCAGATAGAGACCTGAATGGTAAAGCTTGATTTTCTGCGCGTCCCGCGCAAGTAACCGCCAAGATATTTTTCCCGACACATCAGGAGCAACAGCGCCATGGCCGGACCGCAATACGTTTATCACATGCAAGGTGTCTCAAAGACCTATCCGGGCGGCAAACAGGTATTTGAGAACATTCACCTATCTTTCCTGCCAACCGCTAAAATTGGCGTGGTCGGCGTCAATGGCGCTGGCAAATCAACATTGCTCAAAATCATGGCGGGCGTGGACGGTGAGTTTAATGGCGAAGCTTGGGCCGCTGATGGAATAAAAGTCGGCTATTTGCCACAAGAGCCCTCCCTCGATCCAGAGCTTAGCGTTTTCGAAAACGTCGCCAGCCACTGCCCGGAAAAGAAAATTCTCGATCAGTTCAATGCCATATCGATGAAGCTTGGTGAAGAATACACTGACGAACTTATGGAAGAGATGACACGGCTTCAGGAAGAAGTCGACGCAGCGGATGCCTGGGATATTGATAGCAAAATCAATATGGCGATGGAGGCCCTGCGTTGCCCTGATGATACGGCTGATGTAAAAGCGCTATCGGGCGGGGAAATCCGCCGCGTCGCAATCTGTCAGCTTCTGCTATCCAAGCCAGACATGATCCTGATGGATGAGCCGACCAACCATCTCGACGCAGAAACAGTAGCCTGGCTTCAGAATTATCTGATTAATTTCAAAGGCTGTGTCATCCTCGTGACGCACGACCGTTACTTCCTCGACGATATTACCAGTTGGATCCTCGAACTCGATCGCGGCCGGGGCGTACCCTATGAAGGTAATTACTCCAATTGGCTCGAGCAGAAGGCCAAGCGGATGGAGCAGGAGGCCCGCGAAGATAAAGGGCGCCAGCGCGCCATGGCCAAGGAACTGGAATGGGTCCGCTCATCACCCAAGGCGCGCCAAGCCAAATCGAAGGCTCGGATCAATTCCTATGAGGAAATGGCGAACAAGGCTGAACGTGAAACCGTCTCCAGCGCGACCATTCGTATTCCACCAGGACCGCGCCTTGGTAATAAGGTTCTGGAAGCGGCAAATCTGCGCAAGGGCTTTGGCAATAACCTATTGATCGAAGATCTGGACTTCAAATTACCACCCGGCGGTATTGTTGGTGTTATTGGTCCCAACGGGGCAGGTAAATCGACCCTGTTCAAGATGATCCTTGAAAAAGAGCAACCTGATGCTGGGACGCTAGAGCTCGGCGAGACAGTAAAGCTTGGTTATGTCGATCAGAGCCGCGACACGCTGGATGACAAAAAGAATGTCTGGGAAGAAATTTCTGACGGTCTGGACGTGATCAAGCTCGGCAAGATCGAAATGAACTCCCGCGCTTATGTGTCAGCATTCAACTTCAAGAAAACAGATCAACAAAAGCCTGTGGGTAAGCTTTCAGGCGGGGAACGTAACCGTGTGCATCTCGCCAAAATGTTGCGCGAAGGTGGCAATCTGCTTCTCCTCGATGAGCCCACCAATGATCTCGATGTTGAAACGCTCCAAGCCCTCGAGGAGGGTCTTGAGAACTTCCCGGGCTGCGCTGTTGTAATCTCGCATGATCGCTGGTTCCTAGACCGCATGGCAACGCATATTCTGGCATTCGAGGGCGATAGCCACGTCGAATGGTTCGAAGGCGATTTCACATCTTATCTCGAAGACAAGAAACGCAGGCTCGGCCCAGACGCGGTTGAACCGAAGCGCGTAAAATTCAAGAAGTTTGCGCGTTAGATCACAAAGTCTGGATCGGTAACGGCCTCAAAAGCCGTCTTGGGATTACCGTCAGGATCGAACAAAAGCGGATAGTTCGAACGGCTAACGGGGAATGTGTTGAGCCACGACTCAGAGTCCCTGATCCCCCACAGCGAAACAGATGTAAGGCTGCTGCGCGCTTTAAAGCCGTTAAAGAGGTCACGGTACATTTGAGCCTGCTGCTGGTAAACAGCATCAGGCACATCTGTCGCGAGACTGCCATACCCGGTTTGGCAATTCACTCCGGATGAGAAGCATTCCACAGGGTCATTATAGACTGAAATATCAAGCTCAGTGACATGCTGTTCCAAGTTTGCCCCGAGGCCGTCGATCATATCAATCGCTGTAAAGACATCATCGACGTTGGAGCTCATACTCAGATGCAACTGGTGACCGACACCATCAATTGGGATGCCGCGGTCAAGCAGGTCTCGGACCACAGTTATCAGACGGTCTCTCTTGCCCGGCAGTTCAGTATTATAATCATTTATGAAGAGCTTCGTCGAAGGGTCCGCCTGCCGCGCCGCCTGAAAAGCCCAATCGATAAAGTCTTTCCCGACCGCCTGATACCAGTCATCCTGTCGGTAGATATTCCCGCCGCTCTGGTCGGCAACAACCTCATTCACAACGTCCCAGGCATAAATCTTTCCGGAGTAGCGGGAGACGACAGCGTCAATGTAGGTTTCAAGCTTACTCCTGATATCACTGGCGTTGCCAACTGTAAAATAACCAGGCGTGGATCTGTACCAAAGCAGAGCATGCCCTCTCAAGCTGGCATTATTCGCTTCGGCAAAAGCCAGAAGGTCATCTGAGGGTTCGAAATTATAGCGGCCCTGGGTCGGCGCGATAATATCCGCTTTCATTTCGAACTCGGCCGTAATCGAATTGAACTGCGCAGCCGTAAGTGTCTGATCTACACCACCGCCAGTGACCTGAGCGGCCTGAACCGCCGTACCAAGCAGAAAATCCTGAGCAAAAACATCTTTGAGCGATGCGATTGTTCCCGATGGAGGGGGAGGAGGCGGCGGAGGAGGAGGAGGGGGTGGTGGCGGAGGAGGTGGCGGAAGCGTTGCAACTGCAGGGCTTGATCCACCCCCGCCGCCCGCACACGCACTCACAGGCAACACCCCCAGCATGGCCAAGAGCTTTAGCCGATCACGTGCCGAAATATCCATTTGGGTGACTCCTAAGTGCTTCCTCAAGCCGCTCTCTATCGGAGCATTGTTAGCGCTATCATTGCTCGTGCTGTTTGCCCTGTCAAATACACCTTGCACAGGCCTTCCCACCTCAATTCGAAAAGTAGTAGCTCGTCGGCACTTCAAGGGTTAGAAAATGATATGCCAAGCTCTATCGTCTTTTGGTTCGAATTTGCGTCAACCTATTCCTACCTCTCAGCCATGCGAATTGATGAGGAGGCGGCGAATCGTAATCTGAGTGTAGAGTGGAGACCCTTCCTACTCGGACCGATGTTCAAGGATCATGGCTGGGACACATCTCCGTTTGTCATTTACCCCAAGAAGGGCGAGAATATGTGGCGAGATATGGAGCGCCGCACCCAGAAGTATGGCTTGCCCTTTAAGCGGCCTGATGCTGATGATCCAAGACCCTTCCCAGCGCATAGCGTTCTTGCCGCCAGAATAGCTCTGATCGGATTAGACGAGGGATGGGGGCAGGCTTTTACGCGTAAAGTCTATACCAGTCAGTTTGCTAGATGCGGGGATATATCAGACCCTGAAACCCTACTCTCAATTGCCCTGTCTTGCGGTACGAAGAGCGATATTCTTGAGAGAGCAACTGAGCCGGAAAACAAACTTCGGCTCAGACGACAAACTGAAGCTGCCTTCAAAGCCAACATCTATGGCGCCCCAAGTTTTACAGTGGACGAAGAACTGTTCTGGGGTGATGATCGTCTTGAAGATGCGCTCGACTGGGCGACGGAAAACTAGAAAGATAATATCGAAACGCTACACCCGGTCGCGCAGAGATTGTGGCTACAACACCATCCTAATCGATCCTAGCGCGGAAGGTCACGCTAAATTCGGCATCCGGCTGAATGGCGCCACCGAGCAAGCGTCCTTTGGGACTGAAGCAGACATGTAGCACATCGCCGTCATACCCCGAACTTGGCGTATAATTGCAATCGGCCACAGAGCTGGGTTTGGCAACAGCGTCCGAAAAGCGAAGGTCTGTGCCTTCTGTAAAAGTCAGGCCTGAAGACATCGGATCAAACATGATTGTGCCCGTCTCTGGCCCGCCATCATCTATGTCACTATTATAGAAGCTGACCTCAGCGGGAAGCGTGTCGACCAGGAATACAGTATCAGGGTCTACGGGTGCGGTTCCCGAATTTTCGACCGTCAGCGTGTAAAGCATATCACTGCCTGGAATCGCAAAGGCTGAGGAAGACCCGGAATAGACATCTGTTGTCTTACTCGCAGCAAGGTTGGCTGTCTGATTATCGCGAAAAACGCCGTAATAGACCTTTTCCTGTGTGTGGGTGCGCGACATGTCCCTTTCAACCACTTCTTCCTCAATTGCCAGATTGATCCGGTTGTTTGGCAACGGATCAGCACCGTAAAGCACCGCCCAACCGCCATCGCCGCCGTCTTCAGCGGCCTGCGTTAGAACTCCGGTCTCAAAATTGCCAGATACGGTATATTGATAAGGTGGACTATTACCTGTTCCCGCCACCGAGTCAGGGCCCTTCGCGAAGGCATAATCGACATCGTTCACCGTGCCTGTGCCTGGGCTGGTAACAATAAAGCCCAGCGTTTCATTCGCGCGTGTCCCAGTAATAGAGCCAATATGTTTGCCCACACAAAAAGCTGTGGGGGTCGGTTCTGTCCCTCGGTTTGAGCAATTATTCGTCCAGAAGACACTGGCTTTGCTATCATTAAATGACATCACCTGACCAAGAACGACCAAGCTCGAATGCCCACCCGTTACTAAGGATGTCACATTCTCAGTTGTTCCACTGCCCCAGCCGACGGCACGGCCAGATGTCCCTGTTGAGACAACTGTTCGAGCTTCAATCGTTTTGCCATCGTCAAGCGTATGGATACCTTCATCGGCAATTAGGCAGTGAACATCAGAACTGGTGACGGCATCGGAGGTCTCAAACTGCTGAACACGAACCTCGAAACTCGTTGCCCCGGCATTTTGAACCCGCACAGTTGCATCATTGCTGGCAAAGCTTGGCAGGACATAGGTGCAAACAACAATGGGAGACGTATAGGTATTGACCAGATCGACCTCTACCCATGTCGCACCGACACTTGGAACAAGGACAGCCTCCAGATCAAGCGACAAGGCCTGACTGTGCGCTACCAGAGCGGTCAAGACGGAACCAAGGCCCGCCAGAATATAGCGTCCCACCATAAGCATATCTTACGATGTTTAGACGCGCTTAAGGATTGGTGAAATTGACTGCACTTTGATTTGATAAAGACTTTGTCACGCAGGTGCGTTTCATGACAATTCAATTATGTGGCCCCATATATTTAGCACGATGCAAGAAGAGAAAGACAAAGCCCGCCGCGCTTCTATTGCCTATATTCTAAGGCGCAGAAAACGAGGTGGGAAAACACGATCAAACTCAGGTGAACCCGTTAAGAGTTGGGCCGAGTACGGTGAGGTGAATTTCACACCAACCGGAAGCACGTCACCCACTTGGATTCGGTGGCTCCTTTTGCCCCTAGGTCTGCTCTTCTGCGCCCTGCCCTTGATCATTATAGGTGCCGCCCGGGGTTATGATGATTTAGACCCCGCAAATGTCAGTTTCGTAACCTATGGATTAGTTGCCATTACAGGGTTTCTGATAATCGCAATTTTGATTTTCAGTCTTCTGTTCTTGGCCCTGAATATCTGGCGTTTCATACGCTCGACTCTCTTCTCTTAAAGGAAAGAATAGGGATCAATATCAACGCTAATACGCGCTGCGCTGGGTAGTTTCAGTGCTTTCATCCACGCCGCCATATAGGCCGAGAGGTCAACTTCACGTGGTGCAGTAATTAAAAAACGCAGGCGGTGGCGACCGCGCAACATACTAATTGGAGCAGGCGCGGGGCCATATACTGTAACCTCTTCCCCATGCGGCGCGGCTTTGCCCGCCAAAAGCCCGATCTCTTTCGCCATGCCCGCATCCGGCGCTGAGAGTACTAAAGCAGCCATACGGCCGAAGGGGGGTAAACCCAGTTCTTCGCGAACATCGCGCTCGATCTTGAGGAACCCATCCCGGTCACCCGCCGCTAGCGCCTGCATAGCTGGATTATCTGGCTGATACGTCTGGATTAAAGCTTTGCCCGGTCGCTCCGCGCGTCCGGCACGGCCTGCAACTTGGCTCAACAGTTGATAGGTCCGCTCGCCAGCCCTCAAATCGCCGCCCTGCAAACCGCTATCGGCATCGACAACACCGACAAGTGTCAGGTTCGGGAAGTTGTGGCCTTTGGCAACAATCTGGGTTCCCACGAGCACATCAATCTCGCCGCCTGCCATGCGCTCAACAATGCTGCGGGTGGCCTCCCCGCCCTGTGCGGTATCAGAAGAGAAGATTTCGACCTTCGCGTTGGGGAGCAAAGCTCTGACCTCCTCGGCCACACGTTCCACACCAGGTCCCACACCCATCAGTGAGTCTTCAGCGCCGCAAAGCGGGCAATTCTTTGGTTTTGGCATCGACCAACCTGTCAAATGACAGACCAGCCGATTGGTATAGCGATGTTCGGTGAGCCAGCTTTCAGTCCCCGGGCTTTTAAGCCTTTCCCCGCAGGACCTGCAGATTACAAGCGGCGCATAGCCCCGACGGTTCATAAAGAGCAGGCTTTGCTCGCCTGCTTCATGTGTCGCGACTAAACCTTTTGACAGAATAGGCGAGAGCCACTTTCCAGTGTCAGGCGTATTAGACCGCATATCAACCAAATGCATATCTGGTAGCCGCGACGCCCCTGGTCGAGCGGAGAGTTTGAGCCGCTGATATCGACCAGCTTCTGCATTCACAACGGTTTCAAGGGCAGGCGTCGCTGATGCGAGCACAACTGCCGCCTCTTCGAGCTTCGCACGCATCACAGCCATGTCCCGGGCATGATAGCGCACACCGTCCTCTTGCTTAAAGCTGGTATCGTGTTCTTCGTCGACAATAATCAGCTTCAGGTTATGGAACGGGAGAAACAGGGCCGACCTTGCGCCTGTGACAATCCTCGCCCGGCCATGGACTACTTCGCGCCATGTGCGGCGGCGCTGTTGATCGCTCAAGGCAGAATGCCACGGCGCCGGCCCGGCCCCAAATCGCGCCTCAAACCGCTCAAAAACCGCTTGGGTCAGAGCGATTTCAGGAAGCAAAACGAGTATCTGTGCCGTTGGGTCTTTTGCTAAGACCTCAGACATAGCCTCAAAATAGACCTCGGTTTTTCCTGATCCAGTGATGCCATCCAAAAGAAATGGCTTATAGCCACCCTCTTTTATAGCTTGGCGTAAAGCATCGCCCGCACTGCTCTGTTCAGGTGTTAATGGAGGTCCAGAAAGCTGCGGATTTGGTGCGGGAAACGCTGGGTCTGTCGGATGGGCAATTGCTGCTAAACTGCCAGCATCGGCTAAACCCCTGATGACCGAAGTGGAAACACCTGCCTCTTGCGCCAGATCAGTTGCGCTCTTAGGTTCAAGTCCCGCGACCGCATCAAGAACTTTTTCGCGAGCCGGGGTCATACGATCTGGACGATGTTCCGTTAGTTCATATCGTGTCTGCGTTGGTGATGGCGATAATCCTCCCCGCGAACGCAAAGCCATTCCAAGAACCTGGCCCATCCCAGCAACATTATAGCGGGCACAGAATGTAATGAAGCGCCGCATCGCCTCAGGCATAGGCGGCGCAGGAAAAACGCCTGCTATGGCCTTGAGGTCACGATCAGGCTGATCTGGGACAAGCTCCCAGACAACACCTGTTCGTTCATGCTTGCCCAAAGACGCGCGCACATAAGAACCGACCTCAACCAGAAGCTCATCCGGAACGATATAATCGAAAGGCTCTGGTAGCGGAAGAGGAAAGAGGATTCGCGCGATAGGCATTGATAGGCTTCAATAGCAAAGTGCGAACGACTGGGAACCGCTATTTTTCATTCTCTGCGCTGACAGCAACCAAGCGTGCTTTCATTCGCTCCCCAATAACGGATACATTCGCCCAGTCACGCATGCGGGCTTGTCCAGCGACAGCCACTTGACTGGCATAGTCATAATCATCTGCAAGCCGTCGCATCGCCTTCACCACCTCGTCATGGCGAACATTAGCCCAAACCGCCTCTTTAGACGTATAGATACCGTAATCATCATCGCACGCCACCAGATCACTTTCGATCAATACTGCGTTCGTCTCGTCAGTGAAGTCCATGTTGCCTGACCAATTCGTTGTCATAACCGGCTTGCCGACAGACATTGCTTCAGCCAGGACAAGTCCGAACCCTTCGGATCGATGCAGTGAGATGAAGCTGTCGACTGTATGCATCAATTCCCAGCGTTCCTGCTCTGAAAGAGAAGCGTTCAAGATCGAGATGTTTGGCGCATCGGAAATAGCTGCCTCAAGATCTGCGCGACAGCGTGGGTCACGTTGAAGATTACGGGTCTTCACCACAAGATGACGATCAATCCTTATTCCAAAGGCTTCTCGAAACGCCCTGATAGCCGCAAACGGGTTCTTTCTCTGCAACGAAGACATCGAGTCCGCCATGACTAGAAAGACATAGGCATCTTCGGATAAATCAAATTGTGCACGGTTAGCCGCCCCAACCTTGGGTGGAGAAACCGCATGTGGGAAGACCTGAATCAGAGGTGTCTTTGGATGCTGACGTAGCGCATCAGCCGTGAAGGTGCTGATCGCCCAAAGCTCCGAAAGAAATGGAAATGCCTTCTGCCAAGTCTCAGGGAATACAGGTAATTCCCAAGCCCAATATCCGATGGTGAACCAATCGCGCCTCTTGGTCATTTTCAGGTGCTCCAAGGCCGAGCTAGTCTCAGGTCCGTTCAACTGCAAAATCAGCGTCCCGCGTTCATCTGAAGGCATTGGCTGACATGGTATCGGGCTTTGCATATCAACAGGAGCCAGGTGCTCCGAAAGATCAACCGCTACAGGAGACAGTCCTGCAGCTTCAAGCGACCGATAAGTGGAACGCGCAGCTTCCCCGATACCATTTGCTGTGCTGAACAAACCAGCCACGACCAACGGCGCAGTGTGAATAGGCGGCGCCAACTTGGAAGGACGTGCAAGCTGTGACAGCGCATAAGCGCGCTGCAAGCCAGGCCCTGCAGCTTGCCAAAAAGAGTGGCGCATGCCTTCAGGAAGCTTGTGCCAAAGGCTGCGAACATGACCAAGTGCGCCTGAGCGATCTGCACGGCTGATATCATCTACCATTGAGTTTGCCTTTAGGTCGCAACAAGAATACTGCTCTTCAGATTTTGTAACTGCTTGGCTTCTAGGCAGGTCTCCAATTCGTTAAGTAGGTCCTTAGTATGCTGCTTGAACTGGTTCCTATTCATTTCAGGACGAATGTCTTCAAGATACGTCGTCACCCAGTGTATTGCACCGCGACCGAGATATTGATGGCTTAAGCGCACTCCTTCGACTGCAACCGTACGGCGCATATTCAGCGTAATACAGGCATCGTGCAACCGAGATTGAGCCTGAACTGCGTCAACGAAGCCAATGCGCTCAGGCAACGCAGAAAAGGCACGAAGCCAGTACTCATAATCGAATGACGTTTTCTGTGCTTCATCAAGATTTCCCAAAAGGGTCAGAATAGGCGTCTTAAAAGCGATTGTCGGCTGACAGATAAAGCAGCCATTGATAAACCCTTCTAGTCCGACGCTAGGGTGGCGCGTCGGATAAGCGCCAATAATATGGTCATCCGCATCTATATGTTCGCCATGCCCATAGCATAGAATCCAATCTGAATTTTGCTGAAAAGCCTCAACTGAGCGTCTGATTGCGCCTTGAGTGTAAAGGTCATCCGAGTTCAGCCACCCTATAATTTCACCGCGCACGCGCGACAAAGCCTTGTTGATCGCGTCACCAGGACCTTGATCAGGTTCGGAGACCCAATACAGACCATCATACTGTTCAGACTTGCGTGCCAGAACCTCAAGCGTGCTGTCTGTTGAGCCGCCATCAGCTATAATCAACTCGATATTAGGGTAGTTTTGCGTCAGCACGCTATCTATGGATCGCCCTACAAATTCAGCTTGATTGTAAGATGGCATAACAACGGAGAATAGTGGAAATTTATGCATAAAATTAGGTGCGTAGCTGCTCTAAATGATCTTGATACCAACTATAAGTCGCTCGCAAACCGTCAGGCAAATTAAATGCTGGACACCATCCCAAAGCCTTTAAGCGCGAGCTATCCATAAGCTTACGAGGGGCTCCATCCGGTTTGCTCGCATCAAAGATGATCTTGCCGTCAAAACCGCAAAGATTGGCAATCTCACGAGCTAAGTCAGCTATGGTACACTCTTGCCCCGTACCAACGTTAATGTGAGGGGAATCCCTGCGAACTACCTTTTGATACTCTGAAGATGAAAGCTGCATAACGTGTACAGCCGCATCTGCTAGGTCATCGACATGCATGAATTCTCTGAGTGGCGAACCGCTGCCCCAAACAGTTACTGATGCCGCTGCGGATTGTTTTGCGTCGTGAAACCGGCGCATTAAACCCGGTATCACATGGCTGTTTTCACTATGAAAATTGTCATTTGGACCATAAAGATTTGTTGGCATCACCGCGCGATAGTCTCTCCCATACTGGCGACTATAGGCCTCGCAGAGAGCAATACCTGAAATTTTAGCAAGCGCGTAAGCGGAATTGGTCGGCTCTAATGGGCCCGTTAATAATGCAGACTCTTTGATGGGTTGGTTAGCATGCTTTGGATAAATGCAAGAAGAACCAAAGAACATCAGCTTTTTCACACCTGCCTCATGAGCAGCATTAATTATATTTGCGGCGATCATAAGATTCTCATATATGAAATTAGCCGGTTGCTTCTCATTCGCCCAGATACCCCCGACACGCGCAGCCGAAAGATAAACCTCATCTAGCTCATTAGTCTCAAAGAAAGCCTGCACAACAGCTTGATCCAAAAGGTCCAAAGCGAGCCGATCCCTTAAAACTAGCGAAACATTTTGTTCTTTTTCAATCCGGCGAACAAGAGCTGAGCCAACCATACCTTTGTGGCCGCTTATGAAAATATGGCGGTTTCTAACCTTTCCTTTCATCGAAAGGGGCTCCGGTCAGAGGCGTAGCCTTCAGCTTTCAATAACGCACTCTTCTTAGCCTCCTTCATGTCATGAGCCATCATCTCAGCGCAAAGGTCATCAATGGAGTATTGCGGGACCCAGCCAAGCTCCTCACGCGCTTTCTCGGCTTCTCCAATGAGAGTATCAACTTCCGCTGGGCGTTTATAACGTGGATCAATGGCAACAATCGTATCGCCTATGGCGAGCGCTGGAGCTAGATCTTGATCGATATCCGCCACTATACCGATCTCTGCGTCAGCAGCCCCTTGGTACTCCAGTTCAACCCCAATCTGCCGAGCAGCCAGAACGAGGAAATCGCGGACAGCGAGCTGATACCCTGTTGCAATTACATAGTCCTTGGGTTCGTCTTGCTGTAGCATCAGCCACTGCATCTGCGTATAATCTTTCGCATGCCCCCAATCACGGCGGGCATCTAAGTTTCCAAGATAGAGGCATTGCTCAAGCCCCTGAGCAATATTACACAATCCGCGGGTAATCTTGCGGGTTACAAAGGTTTCACCGCGCCGAGGTGACTCATGGTTGAAAAGGATACCGCTGCAGGCATACATCCCATAAGCCTCGCGATAGTTTTGAGTAATCCAATGACCATAAAGCTTGGCAACGCCATAAGGGCTGCGAGGGTGGAACGGTGTCAACTCGGTTTGAGGGATCTCCCTAACCAGCCCAAACAGCTCTGATGTCGAAGCCTGATAGAAACGTGTTTTCTTCTCCAACCCTAGCAGACGTATACTTTCAAGTATGCGAAGCGGCCCGAGCGCATTCACTTGTGCTGTATATTCAGGCATCTCAAAACTCACGGCAACATGGCTTTGTGCCCCAAGGTTATAAACCTCATCCGGTCCGATAGCCTTCATAAGCCCTGTTAGACCGAGACTATCTGTTAGATCTCCATGATGAAGGACAAACCGCCGATTAGTAGTATGGGGGTCTTGGTAGAGATGATCTATGCGCTCTGTATTGAACGACGACGACCTACGCTTCAAACCATGAACTTCATAGCCTTTGCTGAGGAGTAACTCGGTAAGATACGAGCCATCTTGCCCCGTAACGCCTGTTATAAGAGCTCGCTTCATCTACCACCTTCTTCAAACTTCTAATCGGCGTAGCAAAGACGCTTCAGGAAATACTAGTCTGTCTCCGTTCCGATAAATTGTCTATTTAAACGAAGGATCATTTAGAGCTAAGGTCAGGAGCCTTAGCGAATGCCCAAATAGAGGAACAGACGTAAGAGTTCGATATCAACATGTTGAAGCCTCGGTCGCGCCATTGCAAACATATATTCGCGTCAAAGCCTTTCAGTTCGATCAAAAAACTGGTCGTCTTCAATTAGTCTTTGGTATTTCACCAAACGATCTAAATCAGCTCCACCAAGTTCCGTTGATTCAGATCTCGAGAATAAATATCTAATTTTCTCAAGAACTTGATCTAACTCTTCACCAGATGGTCGGTCGGAAAACACGCTCCCAAAGTGCTTACTCATCGCTGATTTGGCGTCTCCTGGCGCTATGCATCTGAAAAGTTCAGCGGGATTAGATATCACGCTAGAGCGCTGGAAACCCATCAGCTCGTCATATACTTCGAAAGACTTCGGTGCCTTCTCTCGCAATCGAATCTCGTTGATTTTTTCTAAGTATAAAATAGATAAATGCTCAAATATATTACTATATTGCTCGTATCGGCGCTGTAAATCACCACCTTCTTTTGATGTGCCTCCCCTCAATATTGAAGAAGTCTCATCTGGTCTAAACAAGACCTCATAGAGATTCACGACTTCGAACTTTGCCTCAAGTCGTTTGACGTTTTCTAAAAACTGGCGATTGTAATTCCTCCAATGCTCAAGAATGGAATCGAGATCCGCATCCATAGAATCCATCCACGACATGTCTTTCTTCAAGTAATATTGAGGCGAACAAAATATGAGTATGAACTGTGCTCTATTATCCATCATCTGCCAGAAATCGATAAGTTTGATATTCTCTGGATCAAACCAGCCCCAATGATCTCCGTTGCAATTATCAATTATCAAGTTAGCAGCCTCAATCTGCAGTCTAGACGGCGCAAGGCTGCTGTTGTCCGTATGGCTGCGATGAATATTAGTCCATTTTACAATTTCTCTCGTAAAATCATCGATCGTAATTGAACTCCGGACATTAGGTTCATCGACTCCGAGAGCGGGAAGTGAGTCTTTTACTAACTTCATCGCATCGGGAACTAATCCGCAGAATAAATTCATTACCATAGCTGATCCATATAATATCGAAAATCTAGAACGGGTAAGTTTACAACATAACTTTAAGCCAGTTATCCCATCGACTCTCTTCCGCCGAGAGATAACTCAAGACACATGATCTCTTGAACTTTTCAGTGCTGAGCTGTGCTAATACTTCTACTTCGCTGAAATCCTCTTGCTGAGTATAGAAGATATTTTTGTATCGGTCTTCGGCAACAATCGTACTAAGCTTAGGTGCAACAATCGCCATCCCATAGCTTTGGCAGAGTTTGAGAGAACCCGAGGTTAAAATCCTATCGTATGATAGTATTCCAATATTATGCAACAAACAGGCTTCGTGCACCTCATCCGAGGTAAGACGCCTCAGTAAAAGATTAACACCTTTAGGCTGCAAAGCCTCCTCAATCTCTCTTTTTATTGAAGGTGTTTCCGGACTACCAGCAACCGTGACATCGACCCCGAGAGATCGAAGCTTTAACACGACATGCAATAAACGATTTATAGATTTATAACCCCGTATACTGCCAAGAAAAAGCGCCTTCTTACCGTTTTCATCAATTTGTTTTAACCGATCTCTGGGGTGAAAAGGGCCATATGCATTGATGTAGTGGCCATGCCTTAATATAGTCACCCTTGTGGGGTCCAAATTTAGATGACATAATTCTTTCAAGTGACTGGCGCAATGCAGATGCACATTGTCTGCATTTGCCGCCAAGAAGTAACGCAGCCGAAGGTCCTGCTCATAATACGTATTCTCGTGCGGGCTATGGTTGTGGATAGTCCAAAAAACCTTCCCCCCACGGTTCTGAAACTCTCGCATACTAGAGCAAAAGTCATTCACTACTTTCCACGCTACTTCATCAGACCTGCAGTCCCTGAAAAATATGTTCAACCAGTGCAGATTGAATATAACTGTCTCGTGTTCTGATTGCAGATTTATCGCACTCTCAATGGTTCCTGATTTGACGATCCAGCCGCAATCTCGGGCACTTTGATATAGAAGCTTCTGGTACGGATTACCGCCGCTATAGTCAGGGTAGAAAACAATACAGTCGCTCAATGAATTTTGTCCCAAAAACCTTCTGCGGGCAAATCCACAATCTCAACAAACGCCTCGTCCAAATATTTCATATCGTCGCTAGATAGGTTTCGATATATTTTTTTCATCATTCCTTTAATTGACAAGATGATCTGAATAGCCTCTTGATTTTTTAGTTTTTTTGCATTTTTTTTCAAACGCCAGTTATAAGTTTCATCTTGAAGAAACAGTGCAAGGCGTATCGCTTGCGACTCTAGAATGCCTTCTACGGTATAAAAATAGTCCAATGCAGACAAATGCTGCTCGACTAGACCAGGTATCGCGGCCGTATTCTTTTGCGCAAGGTTGAATGTTGAATCTGGGCGCGTGCTATTATAGATATAGTCGGCGTCTTCACAGACACCAGAACGCTTACATCTTGTGAGCGCCATATTTGCAAAGACACCGTCTTGGCCGCTACGAATTTTTGGCTGCCTGATAGGTGTTTTACCTTCTTCCAAGATATCCTTTCTCAAAAAACAGCACCACCCTGGGAGTGCCGAAATATATGATAAAGGCCTTTTTCTTAAATAGTCTCGATTTGGAGAGCATATGTCGAGCCGATCTTTTTCGCTCATTTCGAACATGGATTGAAGAGAGTTATGCCCAACCCGATCGTCACTATCGACGAAATAGAGGTATTTCCCTGAAGCTGCAGAAATCCCCACGTTTCGCGCCACCGCTTGCCCGGAATTCTTTTGACTTGTGTATCTAAATCTCGGTTCTTTCCTCAAGTATTGCTCACAAATTTCTTGAGTGCGATCATTTGAGCCGTCATTAATTACCAAGAGCTCAATATCCCCTAACTCATCCGATAGAATACTATCAAAACACTTCTCAAGATAATCTGCTGTATTGTATGTTGGTACTATTACGCTTACTGCACACTTTTTATTGAGCCAAAGTGCGGGATTTTTTGGCTTATATACATCATAAGACTTAGCACTAATTCTGGTCAGCCACTCCCCGACAGTGTCCAGAAACTTCTTCTGTCTGGATTCTTGCGTTTTAAGCAGTTTTACGAATGCTTCTTCAGCGATGTATTCGTTTACGTATTTTGTTCGGTTAAGCTCGTGCTCAGGTAATGTCAGCCAGCTTGCAATGTAATCAGCCATAAGGTTAATGCTAGGAAATTGAAGCGTAGCAGATTCCACGGGCAAATCATTTGATGCAAACCGTGTTGCAAACACGGCTTTTTGATTTGAAAGTGCTTCGATTGTCTTTATTTTTAAGCCAGTTCCTTCAATCATCGGCGCCAAGATGAAGTCTGAGTCCTCATAAAAATGACTCAAATCTTCAATGAAACCCTTCTTGAAAACCTTTAAATTCGAATAATCATCAATATGTCTACTTACATTCCCCCCGACATTAATGTGGAAATCGTGAGAGGAATTACTTATCTTCTGAGATAATCGATTGAGCAGTGTATTTATTGATACTTTATTTAGGACATTGGATGAAGCAACATACCCAAAACTAATGGACTTCCCTACCGGCTTGAAAGCAGACCGTGCAGACATCGCGGGGAAACAAGAGCCGATGGTTATGACTTGGGCATTAGAGGTGGAATGTTTTAGAACTTCATCGAAAAAGTTAGCATCGCTTTTTGTGATGGCAAGTATGATGTCCGCCCTAGCTAAACCAATTCGCTCTTGATCAACTGAAGTATAGTACCATTCTTTTCTAATCCCTTGCTTTTCCAGCAATTCCGCTCTGCCAGAAAAAACATCATGGGTATCGACAATTTTCAGAACTGATGGCCCAAACAGTTCGAATACGCGAGACATCCAAACATATTCTACAATAACTATGTCATAGCTTTTGCCCTGTATATCACTTTTTAAGAATTCTAAGAAAGCATCAGAAACCCAATCATCAATGCCCCATATTTCCGAAAAAGTTTTTTGTCTTTGACGAGGTTGTGGATAGGATGAAAACGAACGGAATTTACTTTTTAGCTTCTCCGTATTGCGCTCAACAACATCGTCCCAACCATAGAGCACGAAGTCGATATACGCACATTCAGGCGCAATCGTCGAAATGAGATAGTCTAAATGCCGTCGATTACCCGAGTTGATCTCCACAGGCGGCGTAGGCGACACCCACAGTACTCGTGGTGATGATTTTATGCCGTCTTTTAACAAATCTATATCTTATAGGCCACAAAGGCGCCTACCCCCAGTCAGAAGAATTCTCAGTTTCTAATAGATTTCACCATATCATCACACCACTTCTCAGTAGTTGCTGTGCATCAGAAACAATAGCTATAACGGTTGTTGGAACTGCCACAAGATACCACAGTATCAGTGGTGCGCCCCAGCACCCTTTTGTGCATGGTCTGCCAAAGATGTCGATCAACGAATAGTCCATTCTCTCAAAAAGGGAAAAAGTCTTCTCGAGTGTATCCGTATGCGCGCGCCGACGCGCTAAATCCGTTTCTTAGTGCGATTGGACTGCCTCAGAAAAACTGGCCCATAGGGGTCAAATATTTTTCGCAGAATTTTTGAATTAAATATTCAAAAAATACTCTTCATTCTAAAATCAAAGAGAAACTCACAGCATTCAAACTTCATCCTTCTGCTCTTAGAAAGAATGTAAAGACCTTATTTCTGAGATGATTTCAGTTCAATATTCTCAGCCTGAAGGTGATAGATTTTTCGACGAAGTTGCCAGCTTTCAACCACTCTTAAACACAAATCTCTCCGTATCTGCTGGCGTTCTTCTAAAGAAAATAGTTGTTCCGCATGGCTCTTATGGCAAAACATAAAGTTTGGAATTTGGTCACTCTCAGCATACATAACGTTATAGCCAAAAGACGTGAGAAGCTTATCAATTTCTTTAAATTCAAAAAGCTCTTTCAGTTCTGCGAAAATCAAAGGCCTGTGCTTTTCGAGGAGAGACGTTGCCCCCTTGAGCACCTCTAACTCATGACCTTCAACATCCAACTTGAGAAACACACATCGCCCCTCTTTCGGAAGATTTGCCATCTCAGAATCCAGGGTCGTGAGATTTATGTGCCCACTCTCATCACCCAAATCTAACTGAGCGCCGCCAAGAGGATTTCCGGCATTCTCCAGAACACCACATCTTCTAACAGTGTCTGACAATCCTGAGTTATAAATTTGGATGTTATTTAAATGCGACATACTTACATTTTCACTCAGAAGATTGAAAGTAATCGGGTTCATCTCATACGAAAAGATATTCAATTTGGGCAGGAAACTACCCATGTATAAAGAATGGTTCCCAATATTCGCACCTGCATCGACGCCCCAATCAACACCCTCAGAGCTCATAATACCCTCTACAAAGCGCCGCATATTTTCCAAAGCAGGCAGCTCGTAGAAAGTACCTGTCTTCAAAAGTTCTTTCGTGATGGGATCAGACTTTAAGCCCTTGAAATTAAGCTTAATACTACCTGAGGCGACTTCTACTACTTGAGTCTCGCTATAATCCATAACAATAAGCCTAATTAGTGCATTCCTGCTATCATTTTATGGTGATAGAAAGAGCTTGCTGAGTAAAATTTTGTGGTGATACCCATACGAGATTTAGTGACCGCCTGTCAAAAGCATTATCACCGCCTTTTGTTAGTATAAAGTGATCCGCTGGCCTCACTGCTCTGCCCCACGGGCTTGCAGGTGCGATGTAAAGTTTTTGCGTACTTAAGTGCGCCAGCCATTCACGCCAACTAGTGGCAATAAACTCTGGGCCGTTATCCAACCTATTGTGTTCTGGCGACCAATCCTGCACGAACGACTAACCAAGTACACCAAGAACATTTCTGGCGTTGAGCCCAGCAATGATTTCACTCGATAAGACTAAAAAAGTATACGTCCATGAACCAGAGATTTATTGATTATTGTTATGGCTCAGCTCACGAGAAAGTTGAAGGCTGGGTCCACAGGGGTGCGGCAACAAGCATCAAACTTTTTACCGATTATCACAGAGATAATGGAATTGAAGGTAGCCTAAGTGAAATCGGCGTTCACCATGGCCGATATTTCCTAGACATGGCACACCACTCAAACGCAAGCGAGCAAATGATCGCCGTAGACTTGTTTGAAGATCAGCACCTAAACCCAAACAAATTCGGCCATAGTTCCGGCAAAGGGGATCGCGGCAAGTTTCTATCGAATATTGACGAGTACGGACCTGAAGGCCTGATTGAGCGAGTGACACTCATCAAGGGCGATTCAATGACGTTAAGCGCAAGTGACCTGCGCGGCGGCCTAAAAGGGTTTCGACTATTCTCAGTCGATGGTGGGCATGAAGTTCATCATGTTCTCAATGATCTGAAGCTTGCAGAAGACACACTTGTGCCAGGCGGCGTCATTGTGCTCGACGATTTCTTTCACCCAGGCTGGCCTAGCGTTACAGAGGGTTTGTTTAACTACTTCCGTGACACCCATACTGATCTGAAGGCAATCGCATATGGTGACAACAAACTATACTTAACACAATCTGCTTATGTATTATCAATTCGCGAGTTTCTTCTAGCTCAAGAACCGCACATCTTGAAAACAAAGTGGGTTGATATGCTGAGCGAAGACTGTGTGATGGTAAAATTGAACCAACTCACTCCGCAGACGTAAGAGCAAAGAGGTCACAAAGGGTGGGCTGCCTACCACAAAGTGGCCCATGTTTGAGTTAGCTCGGCTCCAATATGATCCACACACTCTATATTGAGCGGCGACGCCTTGTGTTAAAACCATGCGCTCATAGCCGCTGCTGAGGAGTAACTCGGCACGATACGAACCCCTGCCTCGTACCCCTGTTATAAGGAACTCACTTCATCTACCGCCGTCTTCAAACCTTTACTCGGCGCAGCAAGGACGCTTTTCTAAAGGACATCAAATCTGCTGGAGTTCTAATACTCTGCATCGATAAGATGTTTCTCGCTTGTGTACAATATCACCTTATGACCGCCTTATAATTCGATCTCGTAACGATTGTAGCAAGCTTCGTGTCTGTGGCTTTGAAAGTTTAGCTTTCCAGAGCGCAATCGCGATTTCAACGGCATCGTCATATGATCGATCATCAACACCATTCGCATCAGCGTAAGATGAGAAATCTTCTTTGAACAAGGGTGCGGTCTTTTCAGGAAAGGCCAACTTACGCAGTCTTTCATTACCCGGCGCATAGAGCTTGTAAAACTGCTCAGCCTGCATTCTATCCATGGGGCTGTAATGACCCGCATAAGTTTCGGATATATGTCTGACAAGGCTCGAACGCTGTGTGTCTGCTTCGTCCCCAGGCATGATGGGGTAGATACGGTTCAGAGCTTGGAGAAACTGGAAACCTTTACGATTCAGCGAGCGATTGACAAGCGTGGACCTTTCATCTGGCGCAGGAAGGCCTGCAAGGTCGCAGAAATCAGCAACAATATCCCTATTCTTGAAACTATCGGCATCAAATAATCGAGGCCGCATGGCCTTGGCTCCGAAAACTTCGGCCCAATTCGAATAAATTTGATCATAAGCATAATAACTCGAAGGACCAAGCGCAGCACCTGCCAACTGTTCATCGCTAAGCTGTACAGCCGACTTCAAACGCGTCGACTGGAATGAAACAGCCACTTCATCTTGGCGCCTGAAATAGACCATGACTTCAAACGTATCAGCCCATTTTGACAAATATTCTTTCAAGCGGCCAATCATCTGTGGTGTCGACACACGGCTATGAAAATGCTCGGACGAAATCAGAAGAGTACTTGCCTCAGGAAATTCCTGCGCCTCAGAATCAAGAGAGGACGCAAGGCGTTTGGCGAAAATAGTTTGGTCTTTTGCGTCTTTAATTCCAAAAGCGCGGCCAGTGTCTTGTGCCCAAGGCATATCGTGTATGGCCGCGACAAAGTCCCACTGAGAAGCATAATCCTTGCCCGCTGAGTGAGGATACAAAATGCCTTGCTTTAAGAGAGCAGCACGAGACTGACAAAGGTGGTTCTGTATGGCCGTTGTGCCAGTCTTTTCAGTACCTATGTGAATAACACATCTCGCAAAGCGTGGAGAGTCTCTACGCCTATCAGAAGAGTCTAAGTTCGTGTCAGTCATGCCTACTCCGCAACACCTTAAGACATAAAATGCGAACTATCCGTTTGGCGGCAGTCTGGTCAACTGCTCCAACTCCGTCAAACTACTCAATCGACTTATCAACTTCCTAGGGCCTTCTAAGATAAAGCGTTCCCAAAGAGCGGCTCCCGCCAAACGATAGGCTCTCATTGCCTCGGCATCTAAAACTAACTCTTCCAGGTAACGTGGTAGATTGCGAATTGCTTCCTCTTTTTCAGGGATACGTATCATCCCGGCAGTCCACTCCTCACCAGAACCCGGTAGCCTTAAATTATCCGATATGAGAACAGGCACAGAGCCCGCCCCTAAAGCTTCCCAGAAGCGAATTGTGTTCGGACCAGCTCCGGAGGGACAAAGGGTAAAGTGGCTCTGTTCTAGCAATTTTCTATAGCCTTGCTGGTCTTGCCTAGCCGAAAAGTCTGGCGTGCGAGCAGAGCTCCCGTTCTCGATCTGGTCTTTGTAAACAGCTTTCTCAAAATACCATGAGTCTGTCTGTGAGACACATGCATCGCTACGCTGAGGAAGTTCAAAAATCCAGCGCCGCACTTCTGATAAGTAAAGGCGGGCGTCAAAAGCACCAACAAAATTGTATAGTAGACTTCGTGGGCGCTGCAGTACCGCACTAGGTAGCACAGCGCCCATTCGATCTTCAAAAGCAACTGGGTAGAGCGGAAAAGGATGAATGCGGATGCCACCTAATTCCTGCTGACTTATTGTCGCATGAGACCAAAACAAATCCGTTATCTTGAGTGCCTTAAACTGCTCAAGCATATCAGTTGCCCAGATATGCTGGCATACAGTGGCACGCACCAAAGTCGTCTTAGGGCCGAAATCGACCAGAATGCGCTCAAGCTCATCAGCTCTTTCTACTCTGTTCCGGCGCTTTAGATCAATTAGTGTGGCCCAGGGAAATCCGATATAATCAAAGAACTGGGTCTGCAGACTTTTTGCGCCAACAGCCTCTAACGCCCACTCCTCAGTCCGAACAGGGCGTTGCCATTGGAGGCTCTTGTAACGCGTAACCATAACTATGACCCTCTAGCTTGACTCAGCAACGACACGACGACTACCTGAGCACAATGTAGGAGATCTTCCCAGTGCACGACTTATTGAATGGCATAAACCTGACCGCAGAAAGCCAGACAAAGACAGGCTTCTTTCTTAAAATAGAAGAACTGCAACTAGTTACTTTTCTCTACATATGTCAAAAATTTGAGCCAGATATTGTGCTAGATATTGGCTCTAACATTGGATTCTACACTCTTGTTTCCAAGAAGTACTTTACGGACATTAGCTTTCATTGCTTTGAACCCACGCCCTCAACGTTTAAGCAGCTATTTGACAATATTTCACTTAACTCTAATCCTGAGAATAGCATCAATATGCACAATATTGCGCTTTCAAATAGTGAAGGAAAAGTAGATTTTCTTGATTTTCAAAACTTGTCTGGGAAGAATGGAATTCACAAAACGAGCATTCACAACAGTAATGGAGCTGATGTTATTCAAGTTCAATCGCTTCCACTGGATAATATGCTCGAAACTCAGGATGCGCGTATACTTCTAAAAATTGATACTGAAGGACACGAAGAAGGCGTAATATTGGGAGCGCAGAACCTACTCAAAAACAATATTTGCATTATCCAAGTTGAGACAGGGCATGGAGCCCAAAACACAAGCATCATTCAGCGTCTGGAAAACCTAGGCTACTCAAAAATGTTTACGCTTGGACCTGACGCTTACTATACTAACGGGAAATTCGCGATCCCCTCTGAAGCAAGAAATCTACTTTCTGAAGCATGCTCTAAGCTAATCGACTATCGCTGGAGCGGTAAATTTGTTTTCGAAAGTTGAGACAGACTATTTTTACCCACTAAACCACATGTATTTGGGAGCACTTTATATCGAATCCAAAGAGATCGGATCATATTTAGCGGATGCACCACTCATACCAGCTGCTCCTTGCAAGCGGTACTGAGAATTTCTTTCACTTTCTCTACCTCACCTACTGCTTGTGGCACAGCTACAATGTACCAAGGGATCCACTTTGCACCCCAATGACTCTTCTCATACATTCTACCAAATATATCTATTAAATAATAGCCAATTGATTCAAAGAAATCAAAGTATTCATCTCGAGTATAGCCGTATGCGTCGCCAGATATGCTATGACCATTTTCTAAAACGACTATTGGCTGGTGTTTGTTCAAAACATTCGTTGAGCCACGAAGACAGTCAAATTCCCCACCCTCTAGGTCTAACTTTATGAACCGAAGGCGCCCCTTGATTGATGCTAATTCGTTGTCCAGCATCACAACAGGTACTTTGATGCTTTTAGTTATAGAATCTTCTAATAATGCAGGGTTCTTCAATGCGCTTCGAGTGGACTTATTCTTAACCCAAATAAACTCTCTCGTATCATCTTGGTGGCCTAGTGCAGCAGGCCTCACTTGCACACCAGTAACATTGTAATGAGCTAGCTTTTCCTTCAAGTAATCGACCGTTTCGGGAACAGGCTCATATGCATAAACAACTCCCTTTTCCTGAACTGCTTTGGCCATAGGTAGCGTGTGCCTACCAATATTCGCCCCTCCATCTACAGCTTGGTCGCCCTCCACCAGCACGGCCTCATAAAGAGACTGTATAATATCTTCAAAAATGTATTTCTCGTTTTGTAGATGGAATAGTCTTTCAATCTCAGTCTGCTTCACAGCTAACTCCTAAATAGCCTCAGAATTTTCCAATGTAACCAAATTCTCTATGTCTACAATCCGATTGCTTCGGAGGAGCTGGCTTGTGTTTTGATAGAGAGAGTCGGCCCTGTGACCCGTTTCCTGCTTAAGCTCAAAGGAGACTATACAAGTCAAGCTCATCAAAGACGCGTTGCATTTGAATTTGATTTTGCTTTAAACCATGATTGTCATGACGCAAGGCTTCAACCTGGGATCCTGTAATGCAGTGATGTTTTGGATTGATGCCAAGATTGGTTGGCACAATGGGCGTTCCATTAAGAATACCCATAGCGCGGAACCAGATGTCATCTTCCTTCGGACACAGTCTGCGAAAGGTCTCAACTTCAAAGACGCGCTGACTCAGAGAGCCCGGCGGATAAAGCACACCAGAGGTACCATAGGGGAAGCCTTTAAGCGTAGGCTTTGGCTCATACCGCTTCGCCTGCTCAATGTCCTGATCCAGGTTCGCAGGTGTTAAGAGACGACCAGAACGAACGCCTAATACTTTGCCAAACTCATCAAATGCCAGCTCTCTCGCCCAATTGCTGATGACCGCATCTGGAAACACTTTGTGTTGAATCCAAAGAGACTGGATCATATTTATCGGATACATGATATCATCATCGAACGTGACGATGGCCTTATCGGGGAAAGCCTCCAGCGCGTACATCAGCTTGGTATGCGGACCGACATCTTTGACAAAGCGAATGTCTAACCCTTTTCTCTGCAACGCTGAAAGCTCAGCAGTCTCAACCAGGGCCGGATTAGTTTCATCAGAGAGCCAAAGTACAACTTTTGACGGCTTAACCGTCTGCGCGAAAATAGATTCGAGCGCCAAGTGAACCAGCGGCAAACGAGATGGCAGGGTTGTTACCGATGCGACGAGGCTTTCCTCCCCATCGGTCAGAGTCGATGCCCCGCCGCGTATTGCTGATTTCAACTGTACGGTAGAATTGTTGATTGTGTTAACAATGAAGTCGAGCTTGGAAATGAGTTCCTTGCTATTGGACTGCGACGAGGACGCTGGCGCAACATGCTTTAAAGGTGCCGCTAAGGGTTGTGATACACTACTGGTATGCGCGGCCTTAGGAGCAACCGGTTTGTACACCTTGTTCGAATATTTGCAGACCGTCACAGCACCTTCTGAAAAATTCTCGTTTACCTTGAATTTAACTGGCTCTTCCTTATCCGCAATACGCTTCCCAAAACTATCAATATCCTGATTCAAGTTAAGCGCATAAAGGGCATTTACACTTGCGGGTACCATCTTTTGATCACCGTCATGGACATGCCCAATGGCTTTTTTGACAACGCCCTGAACGCGTCGCAGCACGGTCTTTCTCTGCTCTACAGAGAGCTTCTCAAAGTGTGGACTTAAGCGGTTCCTAAGAGTCTCATCTGCAACAAAATTGAGTAGCCGCAAAGCATTACGGCTCCACAAATCATGAGCATTATAGTGATCTTCAATAGCCTCATAATGCTGGTCGATAATTGAAGGAATTAAGTCATGCCGTTTTAGATGTTTCGCAAAAGTAGACCCTTCGCGTGCGTGCGTGTAGTTAAACTTCGCATCGGAGTTCATGCCAATTCGGTCAGTATGTGCTAATACCAAATGGCTAAAGACACCATCCTGCCCACTACTCACAGATGGCTGTAAGATCCTGTTCCGCTTGATAATGTTGAGCTTTATAAATTGCGACTTGCACGGCAAGCACGCAATATGCTCTAGCGGTTTAGAGAAGTAGTGACCTGGAACTCCAGGAGAGCAAATATCGAGACCATGCTTCTTGGCTGTGTTATATAGGGTGCTAAGCGTGCCTGCCCCTAACGAGTCATCACTATCGACGAAATATATGTACTCCGCATTAGCGATTTTTATACCGATATTTCGGGCGATCCCTTGACCTTCATTCTTCTTTGAAATCAAAGTTATGCGGTCATCTCGCTCTGCATAATGCCGAGCAATTTCAAGAGAATTATCGGTCGAGCCATCATCAATGAGGATATACTCAAACGTCACCCCTTTTTGGGAAAGAACGCTGTTGATGCATTTATGCAAGTAATCCTGCGTGTTATAAATAGGTGTCACAATTGCAACATTAAGCATAGCTTAGTCCAACCAAGTCCAAAATACCTGCAGATTGCCGACCAAAATAGAGCTCTAGAGCCGCAAGTGCGATATCGTTGCGCCCTTTGGCGTTGAAATTGTGAAACAGACCCCGCTTGTCGGTTGGAGCGGTCTCTTTAAAGTCAACTTCTGTATCGTACATGGCGGTCGGCTCGAGGATAATGGTCGGTATGCAGTATTTGGCCGTTATGTACTTACACCAAAGGTCATCAGCGGTCGGTGCCAAACAAGGCCCAACAAAATCCTCATATGATGTCGGGAAATGCTTCAATCTGTAAGCGATTCCATTGCGGCCTGTTCCAATATTAAGAATGTCAGGCTCTTTTCCCGGCGTGACAAACTGCTTATACTTGTCGAACCAGTTTTCCTTAAAAGTTATCTTTCTGCCGCGATGCGAAACAACAGCATTCGTTTTGGAAGCGACCGCCATTAATTGTTCAAGGATTGTGTCTGGGTAGATCACATCATCATCGATTGTCACAAAGCAGGTATCTCCAGAAGCGCCTGCATCATGAAGCTGCTTAATAATCGGAAATTGCTTCCTGTACGGGCCAATGTTTCCGGAAAAATATACGTTCGCGCCAAGTTCAAATATCTTTTTCAAACGTGGGTCGTCCCGGCTTAAACCCTCATCAATCAAATAGGGGTCAGGTGACACATAAAGGTTCACGCTATGCGGCTCGACCGTTTGATCCAGAATGGTGGATATAGTCTCGTGGAGACGATCAATCCGCGTACTAATGGCTGTCAAAGCTACCAAAGGCCGGTTTTCTTTAGACGAGGATGAGTCCGGATAAGTTCTAGGGTTTTCTTTGTGCTCAAAGATAGGCGTCGAAGTCATATCACGCACTCGAGCTTGCTGCTGGGCGCGGAAGGCTAATCGATCAACATTTGCTTCGATCACCCCCCTTAGACCCACGTAGTGCTTATCTTGACTCGCAACCGACAAAACACCCAGAGCTTCGCCATAGCGGTGATCGCGCTCATGTGCGACAAACTGCTTCAAGTACGATCGATTAGCTGACGATTCCATACCCATTACCCTACCACGCTTGTCCTTGAACATACTCAAACCGTTCAAGCAACTCCTGAGCGGGTGACTTCTTGAAAGCTTCTTTCTCCTCTGGTGTCATATCCTTCTCCCATTTCCCTCTTCCATCAAAAATGGGTTGGTTAATTTGCCAGTTTCTAAGCGCCAAATGATCGGAGTGATCCCGGATACTTTTCGGGCGCTTTTTTCTATCACTATACCAGTTAGCATCGTCCTCGTGGTAATCTAAAATACCCTCCTTCGGCTCTTCACCGAGAAATGCACAGATATCGGTTGTCATGTCCGACGGCGAAGCAACAAAATCCTCATACTTCACAACCCTAACCTGCGGATGATCCCAAAAAGCCAAGCCTGCCTGGTTATCATAGACCCAACGATCGAGACGATCAGAGATACCCTCATAGCCAGCACGCTTGCGAAGTGAACACACGACATCTCTACCATCGCGGACCATCAAAATAAACTGGGCTTTCGGCCTAAACGAGAGAAACCGCTGAATCTGGAAAATATGCGGTGGTGTTTTTTCAATCCATCTCTGTGCCCCGGCAGCCTTGCACTCAAGATCCCAATTTTTCATGCGGTACCGCACAGTTGAGTCATCCTTGAGAAATGTCGCCGTCTCTTTTGGAATAGGCATGAAGTTAGAATGGTTTCCCAAAATTCTAAGCATAATGGATGTTCCGCTATGCCCGCATCCAACGATGAAAACTGGGTTCTCGATAGCTTCAGTTGGAAGCTTTGCATCGGTGGCGAGAAAGCGGTTATTGAAAGCCACGGATATACCTGGATCGAGTTTAAGAGCTTCGCGATAAAGACGAACAGTTACATCCCACTTACCCGTCTCTTCAATCGCAGTTGCGCGCTCTTGATCGTACCAGTTTGGATCAGTCTGGTAATCCATACGCGCCAGAGACTCCGCCAATCCCTGCATAGCCCAAGCATGAGACTTATTATCGGTAACTATCGCTTGATAATACTCCGCTGATTTCTTGAACTTCTCCGCCGCATAAGATCGATCCGCTTTAACCAGGAGACTATCGGTGAGGCCCCGCTTGCTTCTGCGCAGAGCCGTTAGCTGCAAGTATCTATTCTCATCGATATCGGCCGATACACGCGTAACATCCTCGCTCAGACGCCCCATAGTTGACGCGATTTCTCTTCGCTGCTGCTCACCTTCAACAAGGCGTTTTTCAACTTTTTCAACAAGCGATTTTTTTTCGGCCTGGGCGGTATCCAACTGTGTTTTAGTGGCATCATAAAGCGCCTCAGCTTTTGATAGCTGCTTGCTGACACTCAGGACTTTCTTGCCAAGATCATCGACCTGCAGCCCAAGGTTGGCGCGAGCGTTTTGAGTTTCCGCAAGGGTCGCTTCAAGCTCCTTGGTCCGAGCGACCAAGGAGGTTCGTTCCGAAACATAAGCTGCCTGATTATCAGATAATGTGGCGTTAAGGCTAATGAGTTCAGCCTCATAAGCCTTCTGATTTCGAGACAGGGCATCCCTTAGTTCGTTCAGTTCAATCTCCTGCGCTGTACACGCGGCTTCATAAGTGCTCTCGTTATTTTGTAGGGCCGTCTCAAGATCATTGATCTTAGCGAAGAGCACCTTGGACTCAGCGTCATGCGCCAGTCGACTTTCAGATAAAGCCGCCTCCAGATCCCGAGCTTCTCCTTCTAAGCTATCGCGTTCTTTAGCATGGATTAGCTGCACGCTCTGATAATCAGATTCCAAAGCTGATATCTGGGCGGCATGCGATTTTTGTAGCCTTGCTTGCGTCACCTTCCAATCGCGTGCATATCCTGCGAGAAGAAAAGACTTGTGTAGATCCGGGCTCTGGAAGACAGGCTTAAAGCCTGACGCAATCAGCAAATCATTCACATATGTTAAACCGCAGCCGCGCAACTCGTTGCCGCTATCTTCTTGATACAGGACCCTGACGACGACACCCTCAACCGATTTAAGCAAGGCACTTGCACCAGCAAGGATGCAACCTGCAGGGAGAACATCAACTATCAACCAATTCAAATCAGGATGAGAGGATACCTTATCTGATTCAGCAAAAACTAACCGATCAAGCGTCGTAGCATCCATCGTCTTCTCTTCGACGGTGGCGAGATTGCGCCAGTAGGGCTGCAAAGCTTCGGGTCTTATCAAACCGGAAAAAGATAAACTGTTTGCCATGTAAACAGTCTTTCGCCCGACCTCCGCTGACAAAACGGTCTCAAGCGGGATACCACCATTTAGAGATGTTACATTCTCGTTTCCAGTCACCGCCAAGGCGGGATCAATACGTAGCATTTCTTCTGGGTTAAGAGCCGATTCAATGTCTGAAAACCGGGCCGTTTTAGACCCAATATAAAGTATTTTTTTTGCCGGGAAAATTTGGCTTATATGCTCCAAACTGGATCTAAGATCAGCGATTTTCATAAGCACTCCACTCCCGCGAAATTATTCTCGGGAGTTTGTTAGACTACGTTACAAGAATACATGTCAATAAGCCTGATGACCTGAAAGACGAGGAATGCACATGGCTAGACAATGATCCCTCCACTGGATATCTCACCGGCCACATCGCCAGGTAAATTTCCGATCGAGCTTCCCAGTATGACAACAGCATTTTCTTTCGCAGTGTAAGGTTTTCCAGTTGCGCTCTCGCCGTTTGTAAAAGCACTCGCCCCGAAATTTATAGCCGAGGCTCGTTTGGCTTGCAGAAAATCTGACTGAATAAGCGCTGCCACCGGCATGATGATCTGATTGGCAAAAGCTGTCACACTCGCACCTGGTAGATTGGCATAAGCATGCCTCACAAACTGAGCTGCAGTGATTTCATATTGCCCACTTTCGCGCGCCTGCACTATGCCTTGTGAGCGCGCATGAATGTGGGTGCCAGGGCCATCAAACTGCACATTTGAAAACTCTAAAAACGCCCCTGCATTCATAAATATGCAATTGGCGACACCATCCAAGCGCACCCCCTCCAATTCATAGCGACCAATGGCTCCGTCACCTGAAATACAATTGCTATCGGACTGCAACACAACCTGGGATGGATCGGCTATATTTCCCACCATTCTGATAGGGCCAGCCCCGACATAGCGCTTCAACTCGAGCGCCCCAGGATAAAGACCCGCACCGATTTGAATCGTAACTGAGAAGACCCCCATATCGATAGAGGCCGCGAGATCGATTGCTCGCTGGATCGTCCGTACGGCGCTGTTCGGATTATCACTCAGCCCATCATTTTCATCATCTCCATCAATACGAACATAGTAGGTTCGATCAGCCAGGAGCAATTCACGTTGCGGCGTTCTGGGCAATGTAACACGCCCGGTTCCACCATCGATCCGCAAGGCCTCAACCCAGTTGTCTCCATCGGCGGCGACCTTAAACGACAGTCCAGCTTGTTCTATCAGCCCGATTTCGGCCGACCCCGTATAGTCAGTTTGGAATACAAGGCTCGCAGTGTCAGAGATAGATTCCCGATTGATTTTTAGCTGATGTCCGCCGCCTTCGTGATTGAACAAACTGGCGCTTGAGCTTAAAGTGAACCGATTGACCGGGTCTGCCTCGGCATTAATACTCAATACCTCGATGCCCGATGCAATTAGGCTAGATAGGGAGACCCAGTGAGCGGCTTGAAAAAGCCAGAGAGTCTGATCTGCCTGACAATATGACAGCCAACCCTCGGTTGGTACGATGAAAGCCCAGGCGCCATCTTGCCTTGCCGCCAAGTTATTGGCTTGCCCGACCCAAGCCCCGACCGGCGTATCACCAATAATGAAACACGCCCCGTCTGCGACATCCAAAGGCGGATCATTCAACCCTTTCGAGGTGACCGTGAGCTGAGCCAATACATCCAATAAACGTAAAGCCTCGTTAAGCGTGACGTGTTTTTGCGCTTGGTTTGGCAACAAGTAAGGCAAAGCGAGGTTAGGGGTAAAATCCATGGGGAGCTCCTTTTGCCTCATTGTAAACGAAGCTAGGCCTGCGCCGGACAAAAAAACTGGCTCCAGCCCTTTCCTCGAGCTTTAGCATTGTTTGAAAAGTGTTTTCCTTAATCACTCCACGGGTAATTCGACCGCTTTTAACGCAAAGACACATCATCTGTACGATCGGCGCAAAATATCTGGACCCCTACATCTATTACCGCTAAAAGCGTACCCGAAGGTTTAATCGCCTTCGCGTTGAGGAGCTTCACATATGACCGTCCTGATTGCCTGCGGGTTGCAAACAGCTTGGTGTGATTTTGCCGGAGACAGGCTGACTGAGATGGGGGTCCAATCACCTGTTGCGGCTACCAGAGTTGAAATGGACGTCGAAACATTAACAAGCAAAATCTGCTCACAGCATGACTTGAACGCAGATAACGCACCCAAAGACAGCCTTCAGCAAATTGAACCTGGCAAGGCTTGGCATATTGCAGCAGCTGATATCTTCATTGCAAATTCAAACAGCAGCATTTGGGGCTGGGCAGATCCGCGCAATATTCATCTATTGGATTTCTGGAGAAACTTTGATCCGCATACAAAGTTCGTACTTATCTACGGCTCACCGGAAGAATGCTTCGCTCAAGGTTTACTTGAAGGAGAGCTTCATCCTGACAATGCTGCTGACTACCACGAAAAATGGCTTGGCTATCATACGGCTTTACTAGCATTCTATCAGCACAATATCGAGCGGGCAGCGCTCATCCACATTAGCGCGCTTGAGAATGGCGCAAGAGATACTCTGCAGACTCTGAGTGACCGCTTCGAGTTGAATCTCAAGCAGCTTGATATCGATCTTGAACTTGAACGCTCTAAGATGCTTGAACTGCTATCAGAGCGGTTCCTTGAAACAGACACGCGCTCAACCACCCTTCTTTCTGAAATACATAGCGCGGCAGATACTATGCCAATCCGCTTAGACATTGATGATCAGCTTGGCGAAAAAGCCTTTGCTGAATACCAGCAGAACTCAGATGCGCGTGCTTCTTATGAGGCCGCCTCCAAGGAACTCGAAGCTGCACGAAATGACTTGCAGACAGCCCGCACTGACGCTCAGGAAAAGAAGAAGCAAAACGCTACACAGTATGCTTCCGTACTTAAGGAGCGCGCCAAACTGTTGGAGGAACTCGAAGCTGCACGATATGACTTAAGGACAGCCCGCACTGACGCTCAGGAAAAGAAGAAGCAAAACGCTACACAGTATGCTTCCGTGCTTCAGGAGCGCGCCAAACTGTTGGAGGAACGCGCAGAGGCCTTTAAAGAGCACACCTCTGTCGCTCAGGAACTCGTTGCGACCAAAGAAGCCCTTGCCGAGCTTAAGGCCAAGGTCGACAGACAAGATCGCAGGCCACCCATAGCAGTCAACGAGGACTTGCAGAGCCTCAAGCAAGAAAATGCTTTGTTGCTGCGTCAGATGCATCAAGTCCAAGAAGAATTGGAACTTTATTTCGGTAAGTATCAGGACCTGAAACAATCTCAGTTCAAACCGAAGACCAGTTCCGCAATCATCGTAGCACCGCCATCACCAAAAGCCGAGCCGAAACCCCAACCACGTCAAGATTCAGCCTCTATTGATCTCAGGTCTTACCTAAATGGAACCGGCTGGCATGCGCCTGAGGAAAACGGGCGGTGGGCCGGGCTAAGCCTTGAGAGCACCATTCGTGTACCTGGACTTAAAAAAAGTCGTTATCGACTAACCATGGATATTATCGATGCCATGAGCATCGACATTGCAAGAAACCTTAAGCTCCAAATTGATGATCACCCACTGGACTTCAAGATAAAAATTCTAAGCACAACCGGGGGTCGCCTAGCGCCGCTCAGACGCTTGAAAGCGAAATTGCAGCGCATCGAGAAGCCATATCCGCTGCAAGTTAGCGCTAAAATCCCAGCTTCTGTAATCTCAGAAACGAAGTCCTCTCACGAACTAAAAATAATGAGTTCGGATGTTATTTCCCCAGCCTCTATTGGCGAGCACGATACGCGCAACCTCTCCGTTTGCGTCTCAAATATAAGTGTTAGCAAAACAGACTGATGGACAGCCAACAATCTGCGAAATCTGCGCTTGTCCACAAGCCTATATCCGCAAGTCAGCTTAACTTGGGCGGTGCGCTTAGTGATATCTGGGGGGGGCTTGCAAGTTACAGAATTTGGTTAGCGCTTTCTTGGCAGGAGTTCAGCTCAACCTATCGCCGCTCAATGCTTGGTGTACTTTGGGTCATACTGTCCTTTGCAGGTTTTGTTTTCGTAAAGCTTCTGATTTTCTCTTCACTTCTGGAAACAGAGGATGCTCAATATTATGACGCCTTTCTAGTTGTTGGATTTTTTATATGGATGTACTTGCAATCAGCTATAAATGGCGCACCTGATACATTTGTATCAGCTCAAGGTTGGATACGCAGTGAACCACTCCCTCTGTCCTTATATATTTTCAAGAACGTCATGCGCGAGTTTTACAATCTGGTATTGACTTTCAGCGCTGTCCTCGCAGCACTTTTCTATCTTGACTACCCGTTCCATAGAGGATCGCTGTATGGAGTTTTGGGCATTCTATTCTTACTTATCACTGCAGCTTCAGCTAAGCTCCTACTAGGTGTGATTTGCGCACGTTTTCGGGACCTATCACACCTCATAAAAGCGGTTATGATGCCCATGATGTTCCTTACACCAATCTTCTGGATGCCATCACAAATGCCCGGGCTTATGAAGTATCTGTGGTGGAACCCACTCTATCATTACATAGAGCTCTTTCGAACACCTGTTCTAACGGGTGAAGTGCCGGTGGAGAGTTGGATATTTACTGGTGTATTCTATGCTATAATCAGCATAATTGGCTTCCTTAGTTTCGCACGATTCCGCCAACGCATTGTCTTTTGGTTATAGATTATGGCACGTATAGAAGCCAAAAATCTTTGCGTTTACTATCCTCTGTCAACAAGCCCTGGCACCCGGGTTAGCGGTATGCCGAGCCCAGACAATATGATCCATTTGGGGTCGAAGCCCTATATCCTGGCACTCCGGGATTTGTCCTTCTACTTCATTGAAGGACAGCGCATCGGATTGATCGGGCGCAACGGCTCTGGAAAATCCACACTACTGAGAGTGCTTGGCGGCATATATGCTCCGACAAGTGGCGCACTCAAGACAGAAGGGAAGATTTCCTCTCTGTTCAACATCAATCTTGGCGTCCAAGTTGACGCATCAGGACGTGAGAACATTATGACACGTGGCTTGATCAAGGGTTGGTCACGTAAACAAATTCGTAGTCGAATGGATGATATCATCGACTTTTCCGGGTTAGAGGACTTCATCGATCTGCCACTTCGTGCGTATTCAGACGGCATGCGTATGCGATTACTTTTTGCCATCGCAACGTCCTTTTCTCCTGAAATTCTACTGCTGGACGAGTGGATTGGTGCTGGGGATGCGAACTTCCAGGCTAAAGCCGCAGACCGCATGAATAGCCTTGTCCATGAGGCCGGCATTACAGTTATTGCAAGCCACAATCGATCTCTGTTACGCCGCGTTTGCGACATTGGAATTTGGCTGGATCAAGGAAAACTGATGGCCTATGGCCCTATAGACGATGTATACGCAAAACTTGATGCGAAGCTCAAAGCCGAGAAAGCCAAATAAGTTAGCGTGCCTAACGGGCGTATATTAGCGGCGAGAATGCCGTGACCATGTGATACAGCATGCTTGCGGGTACAGCCTTGGCGACAGGTGCACAGCTCGCATCAGTTTCATCAAGCCATCCACCAACGGGACCTGCTGTTAGATAAGTCTCCATGATCGCCAGGAAACGCTTCTCATTAGCAGCCAGTCCGCCAATCTCAGGATGTAGAAGATGTGCTCGGAACATCTCCAACTGCACCCAAAGGCGCCGCCGGTTATTTACCTCTTCGCCATTCGCTTTCAGGCTGTTGAGAGCAAACCCGGAGACAGGGTCAAGACCGTCGCGATCCGCTTTGCGGATCAAACGGCGACGCCAACTGACTGTGTCTCGGCCTGTCACGGCTTCATATTGCGAGAGCAAAGTTGCCCATTCATAGTGATGGCCTGGCTCATAGATCACTTCATTCTTAGACGATTGTAGCGACCAGTCTTCAGCAAAGAACTCGGCCATCGTATCTGTCGATGGATCAAAGAACCTGGTTTCAAACAGTTCAACAACCTGTGTGGCGCGTTCCAGACTAGCAGGGCACCCAGTTGCCGCATAATAAGCCAACATGGCTTCCAGCATATGCATGTGCGGGTTTGCCCGCCGCGGTAGCTCTGAAGGATACCCCTCAAGCCAACCGCCATGCTCTTCGCTAGCGAGAACGTTATCGATGAAGGTGAGCGCATCTTTTGCAACGCGCAGCCCTGTCTCGCTTCCGATCGCTTGATAAGCAGCGATCCCACCCAGAATAATAAATGCATGATCATAAAGGTCTTGATGCGCGCTTAGAGGCGTGGCGTCAGCTTGAATCGTATGGACCCAGCCGCCGTTCGGAGAACGAAGACGCGTATCGATGTAATCAATCCCTGCTTCAACCAGTTTTGCTGCGCGTTCATGATCCGGCCATCCCATCTGCACGGCTTGCGCAAAACTATAAACCTGACGAGCCTGAACACGCACACGCCGGTCCGCTTCAAAGTCCGGCTCGCCGGAAAGATTGAGCTGTTCTACGAAGCCACCATTTATATTATCCCACGATTTATCTGCCCAAACATCAAAAGCGGTCCACAGCCAATCTCTCGCCGATGCAATCAGGTCTGGTGATATTCCGAGTACAGGACCGGCTTCTTGCGCCTTGGCACCCAGAGCCTTAATAGTTTTGGCATCCCCCATTGATGTGACCATAATCGTATTCTTGTCAGCTACGATAATCAGGTCTTGCAGCCCGCCTACAGCAACCTTCGGCCCGTCTGAACGAACATATAAGCCTTGCGATTCGTGAACCGTCACAGGGCCAGAAACAACATTGTCCTTTGGACCCTCACCAAGAAGCTCGTGAAGCGCCTGATAACCGCCAACGTCGCTCCAACCCATCTCAACCGGAACAATCTGCACATTCTGAGCATGCTCCATGACTGCATAGTCAATGGAAATGCTCTCAACACGGGCAAACTTCTCTTTATCCAGCAAAACGACATTCTGTTGCGTGTCTGCCATCGCCATTTGCACAGCTGGCACCATATCTGGGACAAATGTGTTTAACGCCTCCAACATGGTGTTTACTTGAAACAGGAAGATGCCAGCATTCCAGAAATATGTCCCAGCCTGGAGGTATGTTTCTGCGACTTCACGAGCCGGCTTCTCAACAAATTGCTCAACAGGCGATATCTCACATAGCCCGGTCATGGAGGCTGCTTTGACATAACCGTAACCTGTCGCGGGATAAGTCGGTTTAACCCCAAATGTAATGATTGATCCAGCTATGGCGGCATCCGTCGCAGCAGCGATAGCGCGGTGAAAAGCAGTCACATCTTTAATATCATGGTCTGCAGGCAAGATTAGTAATAGATCATCGGGATCATGGGCAAGACATGCAGCTGCAACGGCGGGGGCTGAGTTACGCCCCATCGGTTCAAGGATGAGCCCAGCGCCGGGTAGTCTCTCACGCAAAAGCCCCTCATGCTTGGCAGATCCGACAACACTCGCCTGGGCAAAATCTATCGCGGTTTCATGAGATGAGGTGAACCGCTCGACCGTCATACCGATCATGCTGTTCTCAGACGTCAAAGGCAGAAACTGTTTCGGCTCTTGTGGTGTCGAAAGCGGCCACAAACGCGTTCCGGACCCCCCGCACAAAATGACTGGATGAACGGTTTGACTCATTCGGTAACCCCAAATCTAAACTTTTTGAATTCTGAGCTTTTGAATTGCAATATATGTGCCCTGTGAGGCCATAGCTTACGCGACACCAATAGCAAGGCAGTCATGGACATGAATCAAGCCAACAGGCTTGCCTTCGGCGTTCACAATGAATAGCGCCGTTATCCGGTGCTCATTAAGCAGGGAAAGAGCTTCCGCAGCCAGGCTATCTTCTCTCACAACGCGCGGCGATTTGGTCATAATATCGCCCGCGACTACAGCTTGCTCTTTCGCCTGAAACTGGCGGCGTAAGTCACCATCTGTAATCATCCCAATCAAGCGTTTGTCCGTATCTACAATACCGCAGCATCCAAACCCGCCCGCGTTAATTTTCTCAACGATTTCATCCAAACCTGCCTCCGGCCCACAAAGCGGCATTTGCTTATGATGCATCAAATCAGTCACGCGTTTCAAGGCTGCACCAAGCTTACCGCCAGGGTGAAACTTGTGGAAATCATCGGCGCTAAAGCCTTTCAAACGCAGCAGCGCCACGCAAATTGCATCGCCTAGTGCTAACATCTGTGTGGTCGACGTTGTCGGTGCCCGCGTAATCCCGCAGGCCTCAGCAGATTTCGGGACAAGCAAAACCGCATCTCCGCCTTTCGCTAAAGTCGACCCTGCACCTGCTGTCATCGAGACAAGCGGAATACTGAACCGGCCACAATACGCAATTATGTCACCCAGTTCGGGTGTCTCGCCTGAATTTGAAAGGGCAATCACAACATCATTGTCCGCAATCATTCCAAGATCGCCATGACTGGCTTCACCGGGATGGACATAAAGCGATGATGTTCCCGTCGACGCCAAAGTCGCCGCGATTTTCCGAGCGATATGACCAGACTTCCCCATACCAGTCACAATAACGCGGCCGGTTGCGGCTTGAATAAGCTCAATGACCTGCTTGAATGCGCCCGAGAGCGCAGATGTGCGATCAGACAGCTCGGCGATCAACGCATCCAACCCCGCCTTTTCAGTTTCCAGAACTTCTATTGCGATAAGTCTTGTGTCTGACATGACAGGTTCTCGTTCTCTAAACCGTAAGCGCTAGGCTCTAGCTATACTTTTGACCGTGCTGTTTAAACCAGCCAGCAAATCGCTCTAATCCTTCGCACAATTCTACCTTAGGACTATAATCTAACTCTGCGCGTGCGCGCCCTATGTCAGCCCAGGTTTTTGCAAGATCACCTTGTTGCATAGGCTCATAGATTTTCTCGGCTTCCAGTCCTAAAGCTTCCTCGATCAATGAAATCATCATCATAAGCGGTTTGGGTTGATCGTTACCCAAATTATAAATGCGATGAGACACATCAAGTCCCAAGCTTCGAGCAGGACGCTTTAGAGCGATCAGAATACCATCAACGATATCATCAATATGAGTAAAATCCCGACTCATTTTACCATGATTGAAGACCCGGATCGGTTCTTTTTTTAAAATCTTATTGGCAAATATCCAATACGCCATATCAGGACGGCCCCATGCCCCATAAACAGTAAAGAAACGAAGCCCCGTCAATGACAGGTCATAAAGGCGGGCATAGGATTGTGCCATGATTTCATCGGACTTCTTCGTCGCACCATAGAACGATACCGGATCATCGGTTGGATCTGTCTCAGCAAATGGAATCTTCGTGTTCCCGCCATAGACCGAAGAAGAAGAAGCATAGACCATATTCTCAACCTCATGCTCACGCGCCAATTCGAGCATAGCGAAATGGCCTTGCAGATTTGCTTGCGCATAAACGGCAGGGTTCTCGATTGAATAACGAACACCTGCTTGTGCGCCAAGATGCAAGATCGCCGTTAGGCTACGCCCCGCGAGAGCTGACCTGACAGCCTCTTGATTAGAGAAATCGACTTGATGGAAATCTAGTCGGCTTTTGCCGACGAGAGTCTGTAAACGGTCACGTTTCAAATTGGGGTTATAATAAGTGTTCATATTGTCGAGGCCGATAACATCATAACCTTCCGACAAGAGCGCTGATACAGCGTGGGCGCCGATAAAACCTGCCGCCCCTGTTACCAGAATGGTCATTATTATTCCTCTCGACCAAGCCTTGAATGAGCGCCTAGGTCAAATATGAGACACGTCTCATTGTCCGTAGAAAGTGATCGGTGTGTCGTTTAGATATAGGCACGGGTCAAGCAATTTGGGGAAACGAAATACACATCAGGTCCTTAACCACACCTCGCCTGCTATGAAAAAATACAGCTTTCAGTATGACAGGGGAGATGCTGATATTTTGGAGACGCTTTTCATGGATACGCTGATCGTCATACCAGCGCGTTATGCCTCAACCCGGTTCCCACAGAAACCGCTTCATTTGATCTCAGGCAAATCCTTGTTGCAGCGTGTCGCCGAGATTGGTCAAATCTGTGCGTCAAGTCTTCAGGGTGTTGCATATGTCGTCGCGACTGATCACGAGACCATCGAAGCACATGCCAAAGAGATTGGCGCACCTGTCGTAATGACCGACCCAGACCTTCCATCCGGAACAGACCGGGCATTGAAGGCCGCAAATGCCTATGCCCCAGAGGCTGACTTCATTGTAAACCTGCAAGGCGATGCCCCCTTCACTCCGCCCAGCTATATAGAAGCCATTATCAATGCTGGTGCTGAGACGACCCTGGATGCGGTCACGCCGATTGTTCAAATGTCCTGGGAAGAACTGGATGCCTTGCGGGCACGCAAAATTGAGACGCCATTCTCCGGAACAACTTGTATTGTGAACGCCAAGGATGAAGCGCTCTGGTTTTCAAAGAATATTCTCCCTGCGCTCCGAAAGGAAGAGACGCTTAGAAGCGCCTCACTCCAATCGCCTGTTTGGCGGCATATCGGCCTGTATGGTTATAAGAAAGCAGCGCTGGAGGCCTTTGTAGGCCTGCCAGAAGGTCAGTATGAAAGCCTTGAAGGTTTGGAACAGCTGCGCTTCCTTGAGAATGGCTACCGGATTCAGGCTGTGAAAGTTCCCGCTCAAGCCAGCGCCATGTGGGGTATCGATACCCCTCAAGACGCTGAGCATGCCGAGCACCTGATCGCGAAACACGGCGAACCGCTCGCAGGTCAATCAATATGACGGACATCTATATCGTCCGGCACGGTAACACATTCGACAAGGGCGATATTGTCACCCGCGTTGGCGCTCGCACCGATTTACCGCTCTCTCAATCTGGCAAAGAGCAAGCAGAGGCACTCGCAGCCCACTTCCGTCAAATTGAGCCCCAAGGGTTTTTGACAGGTTATTGCAGTCCCCTGATCAGGACACGTGAAACGCTAGACGCAATTCTCTCAACACAAAAGAAAAGGGTCGAACCAGAGGTGCTCGATTTTCTGCGTGAGGTAGACTATGGTCCCGATGAAAACCAAACCGAAGAAACTGTTACAAAGCGTATTGGCGAATTGGCTTTAAAATCATGGGATGAGCACGCCGTCCCGCCACCAGACTGGAAGCTTGATCCACCTCAGTTAAAGCAAGATTGGGCCGACCTATTTCGCGCGCTGAATTTTGACCGACAAGCCGGACCAGTCCTTATTGTCACATCCAATGGTATTGCGCGGTTTGCTCTTGACGCTATCACAAAGTTTCAAATGAATCCGGCATCTATCAAACTCAAGACTGGTGCATACGGCTTGATCCATTCCTGCGAACAAGACATCACTCTCGTCAGCTGGAATATCAGGCCCTAATTCACAATCTCGTGGATCGCTTTTAGCTCGGTCAGCAAAGCCTCTGCGCTATCAAGCTGCAGACAACTTGGCCCATCGCAAAGCGCTTTATCTGGATCGGTATGGAACTCGAGGAAGACCCCGTCAGCACCCGCTGCAATCGCAGATTTCGCAATCGTACTGACGCCTTCCCGGCGACCGCCTGTTGAGGCGCCAGCTGTACGCGGGTCGGCCCCCGGCAATTGCACCGCATGGGTTGCATCAATCGTGACTGGGCAGCCAAGCGCCTGCATTTGCTGAATACCGAGCATATCAACAATCAGATTATTATAGCCAAAGCTTGTCCCGCGTTCACACAGGATAACACGGTCGCCTGGCAGGACTTCGCCAATTTTGGAGACAATGTTTTTAACGTCCCAAGGCGCTAGAAATTGAGCTTTTTTGACCTGAATGGCACTTCCCGTTTTCCCTGCTGCTTTGGCCGTAGCGACAACGAGATCGGTCTGGCGGCAAAGAAAAGCAGGTATCTGCACAATATCAGCCACAGCCGCAACACCTTCAGCCTGATAGGGCTCGTGCAGGTCTGTACAAATACCAACACCAAGCTCACCCTTGATCTTTTCGAGCATGGGCAAGCCGTTTTCAAAGCCTGGTCCGCGATAGGACTTAATCGACGAGCGATTGGCTTTATCAAAGCTTGCTTTGAAGATGTATGGAAGCTCAAGCTGTTCACAGACAGTTTTCAAATGCTGCCCAACAGTCAGGGCCAAACTTTCATCCTCAAGAACGTTCAGACCCGCGATCACGGCAAGTGGTTTGCCTGAACCAATACTCCAATCAAGCGCGTCGATGTTCACAACTGTCATAAGACAACCTTCCAATATCTTTAAAGCATAGGCTTTAGTTCGTCCCGCAATAAGCTACTCTAAACAGGCTGACTAGAGCATGTGTCATTCGCTTTTTTGTAATTCCTCACTGCTCGGCCTGTACAAGCCTGCAAGGCATGATAAAGGTCTCTCAAAATCATATAAAGGATTGTTGATATGTCTAAGGATTACGCAGTCGCCGATATCGCGCTAGCGGAGTTTGGTCGCAAGGAACTGGATATTGCTGAAACCGAAATGCCGGGCCTGATGGCCTGCCGCGAGGAATTTGGGAAAAGTCAGCCCCTCTCGGGCGCGCGTATCGTAGGCTCCCTCCATATGACCATTCAAACAGGTGTTCTGATCGAAACACTGACAGCTTTAGGCGCCGATGTGCGCTGGGCATCTTGTAATATCTACTCAACACAAGATCACGCCGCAGCGGCGATTGCCGAAGCAGGTGTTCCAGTCTTTGCCGTCAAAGGCCAAACGCTGGAAGAGCACTGGGACTATCTTGATAAATCATTCCTGTTTCCGGAAGGACCAAACATCATTCTGGATGATGGCGGCGACGCGACACTCTACATTGTATTAGGCGCACGTGTTGAGAACGGTGAGCCGGAACTAATCGAGGGTGAACCTGGATCAGAAGAAGAAGAGGTCATCTTCGCTCAAATCAAGAAGCGTATGGCGGCAAGCCCAGGCTGGTTCACAAAAATGCGCGACCAGATCGTTGGTGTCTCCGAAGAAACGACAACTGGCGTTCACCGCCTTTATGAGATGGTTGAAAAAGGCCAGCTGCCTTTCCCTGCGATCAACGTGAATGATTCGGTCACGAAATCTAAGTTTGACAACAAATACGGCTGCAAAGAATCTCTTGTTGATGGTATCCGCCGCGCAACCGATACAATGATGGCGGGTAAAACAGCCGTTGTTCTTGGCTATGGCGATGTGGGCAAAGGCTCCGCAGCGTCTCTTCAAGGCGCGGGTGCCCGCGTCAAGGTCACAGAAGTTGATCCAATTTGCGCCCTGCAAGCAGCCATGGACGGCTTTGAAGTCACAACGCTCGAAGACACAGTTGCGGATGCAGATATCTTCGTAACCACCACGGGCAACAAGGACGTTATTCGTCTCGAGCACATGCGCGAGATGAAAGATATGGCCATCGTTGGCAATATTGGTCACTTCGACAATGAAATTCAGGTCGCCGCGCTCAAGAACATGGAGTGGACCAACATTAAAGATCAAGTTGACATGGTCACATTTCCAAAAGGCAATCGGATGATCCTCTTGTCTCAGGGGCGTTTGCTCAACCTCGGAAACGCAACGGGTCACCCGTCTTTCGTGATGTCCGCTTCATTCACAAATCAGGTCTTGGCACAGATCGAACTGTGGGAAGACTCAAAGGCTTCTGACAAGAAGTACGACAATAAGGTCTATATGCTGCCAAAGCATCTCGATGAAAAAGTGGCGCGTTTGCACCTTGAAAAAATCGGCGTGAAACTCACTGAGATGACCCCAGAGCAAGCCGAGTATATCGGCGTCGAGCAACAAGGTCCTTTCAAACCAGAACACTATCGCTACTAAGCCAGAACAGATCCAGCGGAGCTAAATTTATATGCCTTTACAACACCATGAGTTTACGTCTGAAAGCGTATCTGAGGGCCACCCAGACAAAGTCTCGGATCAGATCTCAGATGCCATTGTCGACCTTTTTCTGACCAAAGACCCAACCGCAAAAGTAGCAGTTGAAACCCTGACGACAACCAATCGCGTTGTCCTTGCTGGTGAAGTGCGTACAAATAATGGTGAAACGGTTACGCATGATGAAATGAACGCTGCCGCCCGGGCTGTGGTCAAAAAGATTGGCTATGAGCAAGATGGATTTCACTGGCAGAACATGGCCGTTGAAAACCATGTCCATGGTCAGTCAGCTGAGATCGCGCAAGGTGTCGAGGCTGGACAGGGTCTGCATCAGGAAGAAGGCGCGGGCGATCAGGGCATCATGTTTGGTTACGCCACAGATGAGACCCCAGAACTAATGCCGGCCACACTGGTCTATTCACACAAGATCCTGAAGAAGCTGGCTGACCTTCGCCACGACGGCACACATCCTGAGCTCGAGCCAGATGCGAAAAGTCAGGTGACTTTGCAGTATGACGGCTCTCGCCCGGTTGGTGTGAATGCTATTGTGGTTTCGCATCAGCATAAAGAGTCAGCCACTCTCGGAGAGCTACGCGAAATTATTCGCCCGGTTATTAATAGCGTTCTTCCAGAGGGCTGGTTTCCAGATGAAGACAAGTTCTACGTCAACCCAACAGGTCGTTTCGTGATTGGCGGCCCAGACGGCGATGCTGGTCTGACAGGTCGTAAGATCATCGTTGATACGTATGGCGGCGCAGCGCCGCACGGCGGCGGTGCATTCTCTGGTAAAGATCCATCAAAGGTTGATCGGTCTGCAGCTTATGTAACGCGTTATTTGGCTAAGAATGTTGTTGCATCTGGTCTTGCCAAGCGCTGCAATATTCAGGTCAGCTATGCGATTGGCGTGGCTCAGCCGCTTTCGCTTTACGTTGATACATTTGGTACAGGCGCGGTTGGCGAAGACACAATTGCCAAGCGTCTACGTGAGCTTGTTGATCTCAGCCCGCGCGGTATCCGTAACCACCTAAATCTCGAAGCTCCTATTTACGCGTCTTCAGCGGCTTATGGCCACTTTGGCCGGCTACCCGGGAAAGACGGGTCTTTCAGTTGGGAAAAAACAGACCTTGTTGAGGAATTGCAACACTTGGTTAAATAAGGCCAGTAATAGTTACTGATTTGGCCTGAAGAGACTGCTTGTTAATCAAGCAGTTTCTTTTTTTTTAGATTTTTTCAGAGGCAGCTTTGTTGAGCATCGAGATTAGATGTGCATACGTCACCTTAGGAATGATCGAGATGCAAATCTCCTTCTAAGGGAGTCCTCAGTGAGTAGAGTAAGACCGAGTTTTTCAGTTCTAATCGTAAACTATAATGGCGGAGAGTATGTGCAAAAAGCACTCAACTCCCTGAAAAAACAGACTTTTAGAAATTTCGAAGTCCTTCTTCTCGACAATCACAGCACCGACAACTCTATCGATAATCTCGACACGGATGGTCTACCGGCATTCAAACTTCTCGCCCAGAAAGAGAATCATGGATTTGCTAAGGGTAATAACCTTGCCGCCAAAGAGGCTGAAGGCGAATGGCTTGCTCTTTTAAACCCTGACGCAACCGCTGAAGCCGATTGGCTCGCGAAGATTTCCGACGCGACCTTGCGCCATCCGAGTTGCCGCGTATTTGCGTGTAGTCAGATATGCATGGATCAGCCTGACCTTCTAGACGGCGCAGGCGATGCCTATTTTGCATTTGGTATTCCGTGGAGGGGTGGCTTTGAGCACCCTGTGTCAGAGCTCCCAAGCGAAGACAGCCTGTGCTTCAGCCCGTGCGGAGCCAGCGCAGTCTATCAACGTGATCTATTCTTGTCCTTAGGCGGGTTTGATGAACGCTTTTTCTGCTATTGCGAGGATGTTGATCTTGGCATGCGTCTTCAACTCAGCGACGAAAAATGCGTTTTCCTTCCAGATGCGATCATCCATCATAAAGGCAGCGGCACGACGGGCCGCTATAGCTACTTCACGATGTATCATGGGTTCCGCAACCGAACATGGACCTATCTTAAGAATATGCCTTTGCCGATGTTGTTCATGACCTTACCCGGTCACTTGGTGTTGATGCTTTATATCTACCTCCGCAATCGTGGGCACGCAGACATTCGCGGCATGCGGGATGGCATGTGGGCTGGCTTGAAAGAAGGTTGGGCGCTGAGACGCCAGCAGGCTTATCGGGTCAAACCATCGCGGCAAGCGACATGGAACTTGATGAAGTCAATGGCCTGGAACCCGGCGACACTTTCACGCCGCGCGGTTCACGTCAGAGCGCTTTAGAAAACAGGCGCCGAACTCACGCAACTTAAAGCCTTGCTCTTCAAGGCATCAGGCCTGCTTGAGGCTTCATCGGCGAGAACCAGCATCTCGCGTTGAACCTGATCGCCAAAATCCACTTCGGCTTGCAAAGCTAAGTTCGTTGCCACCGCTTCCCAACTGCTCCAAGCCTGCTCAACGCTCGCCTGGGTCATCCAGTTTGGGGAGATACGCTGCATCAATTCAAAGACCGCGATACACTCTATAGATTGCGGCGCTTGCACAGCAGAAATCCGGCGCTCGGCGGCAGCGCTTCCAGCCAAGATGAAACAGACGAAAGCTAATCCTATAGTTCTCATATCAGGAGACTCCCAAAACAAAACATTCGCCCAGTAGGCGAGCAAGTTCTGAGCCAGATCCAGCTTTATCTAGAGGCCCCAGACCTTTTTATGAAAGTTCCATGCGGAAGATACAATTGTATCCATATCGGAATGCTGCGGCTCCCAACCCAAGACTGATTTCGACTTGGACGTATCCGCATAAAGCGCGACAGCATCACCAGGACGCCGCGGCTCAACTGTAAGAGGTACGGGGTTTCCAACAGCGCGTTCAACAGCGTCCAGAACTTGCTTTACCGTAAAGCCATTGCCTGTTCCAAGGTTAAGCTGAAGGCTTTCACCCGTCCTGTTAATATGCTCGGCCGCCAGAATATGCGCTGACGCCAGATCAGCGATGTGGATATAATCCCGGACACAAGTCCCATCAGGGGTCGGATAATCATCCCCAAACAGCTTCATGCCCTTCCCGATTCCTGCAGCGGCTTTCAAGGCGTTAGGAATAAGATGCGTTTCTGGATCGTGCTCCTCACCAACCTCTCCATCGAGGTCCGCACCAGCGGCATTAAAGTAGCGCAGCGCCGCATATTGCAGGCCTTCAGCGCGTGACAGGTCCTCGAGAATGGTCTCGACCATAAGCTTCGATCGCCCATACACACTCACAGGGCGCTTTGGCAAATCCTCAACGAGAGGGAGCTTTTCAGGATCACCATAGATGGCGCAGGTGGAAGAAAAGACAAAATTCTGCAAACCAAGATCAAGCATCGCGCGAACAACATTCAGGGTACCCGCGACGTTATTCTCGTAAAACGCGCCTGGTGCTTTTTCGCCTTCACCAACCTCAATGTTGGCCGCAAAATGCATTACTGCATCAGGGCGTGTGACCTCAAGCGCAGCGCGGATTTCGGCTTCATTTCGAATGTCGCCCTCAATCAGCTCACCCCATTTTACGGCATGGCGATTTCCACTGGCGAGATTATCAAAGACAATCGGCTCACGGCCGCTCATCTTGATCGCTTTGCACGCATTTGAACCAATATAGCCAGCGCCGCCAATTACGAGAATTTTGTTTATCAT
>CAZGVG010000001.1:0-16002 GCA_964528975.1 uncultured Hyphomonas sp. | reverse complement strand
TTTTTGCTTGCGCGCTTTGTTCAGGTTGATTGGCTCGGCCATAGTGAAAACAGCCCTAACCTTTCTGAGCGTTGCGCCATTGCTCCATCGCGAGTGAGATCGCGAAGGTTTCGCGGTATTTCGGGCTGCTGGCTGGGCGCGGTGCCTTGGCCGATGTCAGCGCCATAATCTCAGCAAGCTTATTGTGCGCCGCGCCGGATTGACCTGCGCCTATGTAAGCGTGCAACTCAACAATCGCGCTGGATAGTGGATCGTGCGCAGACAACACAAAGTAGGGTTCATCTTCAGCAAGCTTGGAATAAGCGTCAAATTCAGATGGATTGGCTTTAGAGCCAGCAAAAGCAGTCATGATAATTACCTCTTAGTTGCCCCTGAATTGCGTGAGTTCGCCGCGAACAGCAAGCTAGTTCGGCCCTATCATGTTCGCAGGAACCACAATCGCATCGAAATCTTCTTCTGAAATACCCAGTGCCAAAGCTTCTACGCGTAAGGTCGTGCCATTCTTGTGCGCATTTTTGGCAACCTTCGCGGCGAGATCATAGCCATACTTTTCTTTAAGCGGCGTGACGAGCATGAGTGAGTTTTCCAAGCCTTGCTGAATATTCTCGAGGCGTGGCTCAATACCGATAACGCAGTTCTCAGTGAACGAAACGGCCGCATCCGCAAGCAATCGAATCGACTGAAGCAGGTTATAGCTCATCATCGGATTGAAGACGTTCAGCTCAAAATGACCTTGGCTTCCAGCGAATGTCATGGCGGAATTATTGCCATGAATATGCACGCATACTTGCGTCAGCGCTTCACATTGGGTCGGATTGACCTTGCCCGGCATGATCGAACTGCCTGGCTCATTCTCTGGAAGTGCAAGCTCACCGAGCCCCGAGCGCGGCCCAGAGCCTAGAAAACGAATGTCATTAGCAATTTTGAAGCAGGACATGGCCGCGCCCGTTATCGCACTATGGCTAAACACCATGGCATCATGAGCTGAGAGCGCTTCAAACTTGTTAGGAGCTGTCACAAAGTTAAGCCCGGTGATCTGGGTAACTTTCTCAGCGACCCCCTCAGCAAAGCCGATAGGCGTTGAGAGACCTGTTCCAACAGCCGTCCCACCTTGAGCGATCTCCAGAAGACCCGGCAAGCTCGCCTCGATCCGCTTGATGCCCATCTCCACCATCTTGGTATAACCGGAAAACTCTTGGCCCAAGGTCACAGGCGTTGCGTCTTGCGTATGCGTACGCCCAATCTTGATAATGTCCTTCCACCCCTGCGCTTTATCATTGAGTGCATTGTGCAATTGCTGCAGCGCCGGAAGCAAACGGTGGGTAACCTCTTCTGCGGCTGCGATATGCATCGCCGTCGGAAATGTGTCGTTTGAGCTTTGGCTCATATTGCAATGATCGTTCGGATGAACCGGGGCTTTGGTCCCCATCTCACCGCCAAGCATCTCAATCGCACGGTTTGCGATCACCTCATTGGCATTCATATTGGACTGCGTGCCTGATCCGGTCTGCCATACGACCAAAGGAAAATGCTTGTCCAGCTTGCCTTCAATCACCTCATCAGCGGCTTTGACAATCGCCTCGCCGAGTTTTGTATCCAGCTTGCCAAGCGCCATATTCGTCTCAGCGGCAGCGCGCTTTACAATCCCCAGGGCGCGCACGATGGGAAGCGGTTGTTGCTCCCAACCGATCTTGAAATTTCCAAGAGAGCGCTGCGCTTGCGCGCCCCAATACTTGTCGCCGGGAACCTGAACCTCACCCATTGTATCGGTTTCGGTGCGAGGTTTTGCATCCTTGCTGCCAAATATGCCCATTGAGCCTTCTCCTTGCTGGCGACAATTTTCAGATGCGGCCTATCATGTCGCACCATTTGCGCAACCAGCAAGTCTTGTCTCAAACTGTCACAGAGAGCTATTCGGCCGCGGACGCCTGCAAAGCGACAGGCGCCTCAGTCCAGACCTGGGTCTGGCAGATCGGACCTACGCAGCCTTTGACCTGGAGTTTGCCATTGTCGAGACGCTTGATGCGGGAAGAATAGCGCTTATCATTTTCAGGATCGTAGATTGTACCGCCGCGCCAGTCTTTCTTGCGCTTATCAAAACCTTGTAACATGAGCAGGCCGAGCACCGGGTCACCGGTCTTCGTGAGCGCCTTTTCGGGTGTCATACCGGGCTCCATCGCATCTGGATCGATCCATGACACGCGTCCGCAAGGTGTACCATCACCGCAATCGTCAATCGTAACGCTTGATGTGCCTGCCTCGGTCAAAAATGTCCCAAACACATTATGGCTATCTGCATGTGCGCTCGCACAAAGCATAGCAGTCGCTACACCCAATCCAATCATACGGATCATTGAAATACTCCCTCTCAATTCCTCACCCATGCGAAAGATTAAAACGAGGTGAGACAGATTTACCACCTTCACATGCATTAAACCTCCGTTACCTTTCCAAGCATGACGATTCATATGGTGAAACTTTGTGTGGGTGCCGACGACATTGGCGATCTAGAGGATTGGCAGAAGCGCCTCATGCAGACGAGCCCAATGCCTTACCATCATACACGCATGGTTCCCAAGCGAGCCGAAGAGCTGGCGGAGGGCGGCTCTATCTACTGGGTCATCAAACGGCTCATTCAGGTTCGCCAGCGGATTATTGCTGTGAATGAAATCACCGATCGCGGCGGGCGAAGGGCTTGTGAACTGATCTTTGATCCAGAGCTAGTTCTGGTTGAGCCGCTCCCTAAGCGCCCCTTTCAAGGTTGGCGCTATCTCAAACCAGGCGATGCCCCGCGCGATTTGGTATCGGGAAGTGGCACCATTGATCTGCCACCGGGCCTGCGCGCCGAACTACGTGAAGCTCTAGTCTGGTAAGCTCTGGCGTCTGGCTCTCAGGTATTGCGCAGGATCGGCTGCGCAGCTTGCGGTGGGCTTAGCGGTCCGCAATCCCGGCGTCGCATGCCGATGCTTCGCCGCGCCAGCGATCATTTCTGCATCTGCAAACATCGTCGCTAATCGGCGCAGGCTTTCGCGTTTGTCCACAGGGGTCGTAGCTTGATCAAAAGCGTCAAGCTGCACCTCGGCTTCCGCGGCCATGCCTCTGAAAATGCATCCAAGGTCCTTTGGGCCATCGCTGGTGTCGATCCACTTTGAAAGCGCAGACGATGTGCGTCCAAATCTGTAAATATCCAAGGCCAGCGTATCCTCAAGCACCGGGTCGCCGCCTTTATCAATGGTGAGAATAAGCGCTGACGTCTCCGCGCCAAGACTGACCGCCTCAGCCTCCCATTGCGCAGCAAGATCAGTGCTCGCACTCACGGGGAGCGCACAGAATAGAGTAGCAAGACAAGCAAACAGGCGTTTCATGGTGATACGGCTCCAAAGGATTCCCCTCTGGGGCGAGCAAAGCCTATGCCATAAGGAACCGCTACGGGGCCTGCATAAACCCTATTCCAAAATTGGCGCTGGGCATTTGGCACGCTCTGCGCCTAGATAAGCTCAAACTTATACAAGATGGAGCTGAGCATGGCTGAAACTGAATACACCCCGCCAAAAATCTGGACCTGGGACAAATCGAGCGGTGGTCGCTTTGCCAATATTAACCGCCCGATTGCCGGCCCAACCCATGACAAGGAATTGCAAGTCGGCAAGCATCCCATCCAGCTTTACTCACTTGGCACCCCAAATGGTGTGAAAGTGACTGTCATGCTGGAGGAGCTCTTGGCCGCGGGCCATTCAGGCGCAGAATATGACGCCTGGCTTATCAATATCGGTCAGGGAGATCAGTTTGGCTCTGGTTATGTTGATCTCAACCCAAACTCGAAAATTCCTGTCATGGCGGATCATACTACCGACCCGGTGACGCGTGTCTTTGAGAGTGGCTCAATCCTGCTTTATCTGGCCGAGAAGTTCGGCGCTTTCTTGCCAACGGAACATCACAAGCGCACCGAGGCACTAAACTGGTTGTTCTGGCAGATGGGCAGCGCGCCTTACCTGGGCGGCGGCTTTGGGCATTTCTACGCCTACGCGCCAACCAAGATGGAGTATCCGATCAATCGCTTTGCGATGGAAACAAAGCGCCAGATGGACGTTTTGAACCGCCACCTTGCCGACAATGAATTTATGGCGGGCGACGCGCTTTCAATTGCCGACTTTGCGATCATGCCCTGGTATGGCGCAATGGCCAAAGGCCTCCTCTATGAGGCCAAAGAGTTTTTGGCGGTGCACGAGTATGAGCATGTCATCCGCTGGACAGATATGCTGATGGCACGCCCGGCCTTCCAACGTGGGCGCATGGTGAATCGCGCCTTTGGGGAACCTTCAAGCCAGCTGCACGAGCGCCACGATGCCTCGGATTTTGAGACCAAAACAGCCGATAAGCTTCAGTCTCAGGATTAACACTTCCAACCTAATTTGAAACCCGTCATTAAGCATGTTTGGGGCACAATGCCTGAATGGCGCTTCTTGATGGGTTTCTGGACTATGTTGAACGTGAGCAGCGGCTCGCGGCGAATACTGTTGAAGCTTATCGCAGTGATCTCTCTGAATTTGTTGGTTTTTTAAATAGCCATCTCGGAAGCAGTCCAGGCGTTCGTGCATTTGCAGAGCTGCAGGCCCGCGATATTCGCGCATTCCTGGCGCATCGTCGCCGGGGCGGCCTCGCTGATGGATCTATCGCAAGATTGCTCTCAGCGATTAAGAGTTTCTACCGCTGGCTGGACCGCACGCATGGGATTGAAAACCCTGAAATTGCCTTCCTTACAGGCCCGAAGCGCCCAAAACGCCTGCCGCGCCCTGTCTCTGAAGTCGCCGCGCGAGACATCCTGGATCAAGCGGAAGTTTTGCAAGAAGAGCCGTGGGTTGCCGCACGCGATGTCGCAGCGCTCAGCTTGATGTATGGTGCGGGCCTGCGTATTTCCGAGGCCCTTGAATTGGCAGGTGATGTCAAAGCCGCGCCGGAGCGCCTGCGTATTAAGGGCAAGGGCGGCAAGGTTCGTTTGGTTCCGCTTATCCCGGCCGTTCGAGACGCCATGCAAGCCTATGCCAATCTTTGTCCGTATCGCCTGACATCTGAAACCGCGTTCTTTTACGGCCTCCGCGGGAAGCGGCTACAAGCGCCGGTTCTGCGCAAACAAGTTCAGTTTCTGCGCGGCGCGCTCGGATTGCCCGAAACGGCAACGCCGCACGCTCTGCGACATAGCTTTGCAACGCATCTTCTGGCCCATGGGGCAGATCTGCGCGCCATTCAGACCTTGCTGGGTCATGCCAGTCTTTCAACCACTCAAGTCTATACCGGCGTTGAAGCCGGGCACCTTCGAAAAGTTCACGCAAGCGCGCACCCGCGCGGTTAGCCCCCAAACAGGGAAAGTCAGATTATGCATCTCAACAACCGTATTTTGGTGACCGGCGGCGCCGGATTTATCGGCTCTTTGCTCTGCGAACGCTTACTTGATACAGGCGCTGAAGTCCTGTGCGTCGATAATTTCTTCACGGGTAGCCGTTCTAATGTGGCGCATCTGCTGACCAATCCACGCTTCGAGCTGATGCGTCATGACGTGACCTTCCCGCTGTTTGTCGAAATAGACGAAATTTACAATCTGGCCTGCCCGGCAAGCCCGGTTCATTATCAGTATGATCCGGTTCAGACGACGAAAACCTCCGTGCATGGCGCGATTAATGTGCTCGGCCTTGCCAAACGGACCGGGGCAAAAATCCTGCAAGCCTCAACCAGCGAAGTGTATGGGGATCCGAATGTGCACCCTCAACCTGAGGAATATTGGGGTAATGTGAACCCAATCGGCATTCGCTCTTGTTATGATGAGGGCAAACGCTGCGCTGAAACACTGTTCTTTGATTATCACCGCCAGGCTGGCGTGCGTATCAAAGTGGCTCGCATTTTCAATACCTATGGACCGCGCATGCATCCAAATGATGGCCGCGTGGTCTCCAACTTCATCATGCAGGCTCTGCGCGATCAGGATATCACAATCTATGGTGATGGCAGCCAGACACGTAGCTTCTGCTATGTTGATGATCTGGTCGACGGCCTGATGCGCCTGATGAATTCGCCGGATGAAGTCACAGGACCCATCAATATCGGCAATCCGGGGGAGTTCACCATTAAGCAACTCGCAGAGGCTGTCATCGAACTGACCGATACAACTTCAAAACTGATCTATCAGGACCTGCCGCAGGATGATCCACAGCAACGTAAGCCTGACATCACCAAAGCGCAGAAAATCCTGGGCTGGGAACCAACCATTGAGCTTAAAGAAGGTCTCAGCCGCGCCATTCCATACTTTGCCGAAATTGCCCGCAAAATGGACCAAGCGTAAGCCTAGAAAGTTCAAGAGCCTTTGATATGAGCAATGTAGCAATCGAAACGCAGGGCACGCTGCGCCGCAAGATCATAGAGATGTTGGCCCTTTCAAGTGCCTTTGGCATCTGCTTTTTGATTATAAACTATATGCACTTTCAGACCCTGACAGTGAGTGTCATACTATTCGCTTGTATTTGGGATGCGATCCTTGCCAGTTTGATCGTTAGCGGCGGTTTCTATCTGTTCTGGCGCAAGAAAAGCGCCCTACTCAGTACAGAGTTTGCGCTGGTTGCGATTGCCAGCAATTTGCTCATCTTACTCTACAGCGTAATGGGCCCAACCGTGATTGATCGCTCTTTATCGCTCTACATCGTCAATAAGATTGACCAACGTGGCGGCGAAGTATCTGAAGCGGCCATGGGTGATGTTTTCGTGCAAGAATACCTGCCAGAGTTCCGCTTGGTTGATGTGCGGCTGACCGAGCAGGTCACCTCCGGCACCGTCCGGATTGAGGATGGCTGTATTTATCTGACCCCAAAGGGCAAAACGCTGTCTGGGTTTGTTGGCTGGTACCGCACAAACTTCTTGCCTCAGAAGCGCAATCTGATGGGCGAAGTGACAGATCAGCTCACCAATCCATTCAAAAATGCTGAAGCTGTCGTCGATACGGCCTGCTCAAAGCGCTAGTAGGAAAACCCTCTAAGGAGATGATTTGCTCGAAATCCGCTTAACCAACCCGCAGGGTCTTAAGTTGCTCGGCAATCTCATCCCAATCGGTTTCAACCGTCTCTGGGCTAGTCGCCATCGAGACACCTTCCCCATATCTCAGCACACTCTGAACCAGATCGGCCAAGAGTTTGGTTGGATAGATCGCAGCGCGCTCACGGCTTGAGAGGAGCGAAAGGATGGACAAGGTCCCGGTAAACAGTGCGACAGAGAGCAAAGTCACAAAGAACATAATCAGATATGTCGCATAGCCTGGGACAAAGGCCGCCGTGAACAGCTTGAGGCCAACAATACCCGTAATCACCAGTGCAACCGCGATGGACATGCCCGTCAGGAAACCGATGATCCTGCCAATCACAACATCAGTAAACACTGAAATCGCGCTCAACCCATGCACCATAAGCGAGGTGAAGTTCATGTGCGACGATCCGAAATAACGCTCACCACGATTGGTCCCGACAAAGGTAATCGGAACCCGCGATTTGAGCATGGTCGCAGCAAAATTATTCCAGATCCCGGCGTGAAAAATCACGTTCGATAAACGTCCAGATGGGATCAGAGAGAAGTTTCCGAAGGAAATCGGTTTGCCTGTGAGCATTGCAAACACGCTCTTATAAACTTGGTAGAATAGCCGAAAACGCAAGCCTTCTGAGCGGCGTTCCCGCCGGGCAACAATGATAGAGCCGGGGCTTTCAACATGTGTCTTGATCAGGTTTGGAATGTCTTCGGGTCGATCTTCGCCGTCACTATCCATAACAACGACAAAATCGACTTCCAAGTTCTTATGAACATGCGCCAAACCAAGGGCGATGGCGCGCTGATGACCTTGATTGGCATTCAATTTCAAAACCTCGATGCCTGAGACATTCTTGTATTCCGTGAGCGCATGATCAATGTCGATTGAAATTGAGCCATCATCTACACAGACAAATTGAATTGAATGATCTTGAAGCTTTGGGTTCTGGCCCACTGTATCGATCAATTTCGCAAGGCTTTCCCAATCATTCAGTACCGGGGTGACAATGGCCATCTGTTTCATGAAAGGACGCTCACTTCTTGCTATCCCTAAAGCCTTAAGCGCAAAGTCTTACCCGACACTTACGCAAGCTGCTGCGCTGACGGAATACATCGCAATTGTAATCATCCTCGCCCCGCTTCCAGCCTTGATATCAGGTTCATGGATGCGTAAGACTGCGGGAAAAGGTCCGGGAGGTCACAGCCATGAAAAAGTATCTGGTGACTGGCGGGGCGGGCTTTATCGGGTCTGCTGTATGCCGAATGCTCATGGCCTCTGGTTCAGCTAGAGTCGTAAATGTCGATAAACTGACCTATGCGGCAAACCTTCAATCCTTAGGCACAATCGCTGATCGCCCAGATTATAAGCTGGTTCAGCAGGACATCTGCGACAAGGCCGCGATGACCGCTCTGATATCCAGCGAAAAACCAGATGTAATCCTGCACCTCGCGGCAGAAAGCCATGTCGATCGTTCGATCACCGGACCAGGCGTCTTCCTCGAAACCAATGTCATGGGTACTTATGCACTGCTGGAAGCGGCGCGGGCTTATTGGGCAAGCTTGCCCATATCACAGCAGAACGCGTTCCGTTTCGTCCACGTCTCAACTGATGAAGTCTATGGCTCACTTGGCGAGACAGGTTTGTTCTCTGAGACCACGGCTTATGACCCGTCTTCGCCCTACGCTTCGAGTAAAGCCGCTTCAGATCATATCGCGATGGCATGGCACCGCACTTATGGTCTGCCAGTGATTATCTCAAACTGTTCAAACAATTATGGCCCTTACCAGTTTCCAGAGAAGCTAATCCCCCTCATGATCCTGAATGCACATGAGGAACAGAAGCTGCCAGTCTATGGGGACGGTTTGAATGTACGTGACTGGCTTTATGTCGATGATCATGCGGCTGCTCTTGGTTTAATAGCAGACAGCGGACGTGTCGGACAAACCTATAATGTCGGGGGCAATCAAGAACGGACGAACTTGGAAGTCGTGGAAACTATTTGCCAGACTTTCGATGCCCGGCAGCCAGGGCCTGCACCTCACAAGGACCTCATCAGTCTTGTCACTGACCGCCCCGGTCATGACCGGCGTTATGCAATTGACGCCAGCAAAATTCAGAGAGAGCTTGGCTGGAAGCCCATAGAAACCTTTGAAAGCGGGATCGCCAAGACCATAGACTGGTATCTCAGAAATCCAGAGTGGTGGCAGCCGCTTCGCAAGTCAGTTTATAGCGGCACCCGATTGGGGCTCGAGACCGCAACAGAGCCCGCTCTGTAATGGCGCTTAAAATATTGGTAGTCGGCGCTACGGGACAAGTTGCGCGCGCGCTCATGCGTCTGGCCGTGTCTACCCCACATGCGATCACCTGCCTCGGCAGACCAGGTTTGGACATAACGCAACCAGACAAAGTTGAAACCAGCATTGCAGCTTGTGGGGCTAATCTTATCATCAACGCAGCAGCCTACACAGCTGTGGACCAGGCCGAAAGCGAACCAGACCTCGCCTTTGCCGCTAATGCCGCTGGCCCCGGTTTTTTAGCTGAAGCAACTGCGCGCCGGGAGATTCCCCTGCTACATCTCTCTACAGACTATGTCTTCAGCGGGGGAAAAGCTGAGGCTTACACTGAAACTGACCCCACCGACCCACAAAACGCTTATGGCCGATCAAAGCGCGCTGGCGAACAAGCCATTCAAGCGGCGAACCCACGGCATTACATTTTTCGCACCGCTTGGATTTACAGCCCCTTCGGACAGAATTTCGTAAAAACTATGCTGCGCCTTGCCAAAACGCGCGAGCAAGTCTCTGTCGTTTCTGACCAAATCGGAAATCCGACCTCTGCCCTCGATATAGCTAAGGCTCTGCTCTCAATTTGCGACCGTATTGAAAGTCGTCAGGCGTTGCCGTCTCCGGGTATTTATAATCTTGCTTCGCCTAGCTCAGCCAGTTGGGACGAGGTGGCACGCACCGTGTTTTCCGCAAGTGCCAAACTTGGCGGCCCGACTGCTGAAGTCACGGCGATCGCGAGCAAGGATTTTCCAACGCCTGTGAAACGGCCTTCAAACTCTCGCCTCAACTGCGCTAAAGTCGAGAACGTATTCGGGATAAAACTGCCAGTTTGGCAAGAAAGTCTTGTGCCCTGCGTTACAGAGCTTATCAGCACGACGGTTAACTAAACTGCTGTTCTAGTCCAATCAGGAAATGGATGACGCCTAATGGATGTGACCGCCCTGCAAATTCAGGATGTAAAGTTGATCACACCTACCGTCTTGTCAGACGATCGCGGCACGTTTTGTGAGACCTACCAACGCCAGCGATACCAAGACGCTGGCCTTCACTTCGACTTCTGTCAGGACAATCACTCTTATTCGCGCGAACGTCATACTCTGCGCGGGCTGCATGCTCAGGCGCCGCCATATGAGCAAACAAAGCTGGTCAGGGTCCTCAGAGGCGCGATTCTTGATGTTGCTGTTGATGCGCGGGTCGGATCAGCGACCTTTGGGCAATGGGTCAGCGCTGAGTTAAGCGCTGAAAATCACAAGCAAATTCTTGTCCCTCATGGTTTTTTGCATGGCTTTCTGACATTAGAGCCTGATACAGAAGTCAGCTACAAAGTAGACAATATCTATGACCGCGTAAGTGAGATCGAAATTCTCTGGTCCGATATGGAGATCGGCGTTGAGTGGGGGCTGGAGGGCAAGACACCGATCCTCTCAGCCAAAGACTCAGCAGCGCAATTGTGGTCAGCATTTGACTCTCCGTTTAAAGCAGCCCCTAGTTGATGAATCAGCCTGACAAGCTACAGAGTAAGGTACTAATCTCATGAAGGGTATTGTCCTGGCCGGAGGCTCTGGTACGCGCCTCTATCCAATTACACGCGGTGTCTCGAAACAGCTGCTCCCAGTATATGATAAGCCGCTAATCTTTTATCCCTTAAGTGTGCTCATGCTGGCTGGGATTCGTGAGATTCTGATCATCACGACACCGCATGACCAAAGCGCTTTTCAGCGTCTGCTTGGAGATGGCAGCATTTGGGGTGTGCGCTTTGAATACGCCGTACAGGAAGACCCCAAAGGCCTCGCACACGCCTTGGTCATTGGTGAAACATTCCTGGATGGTGATACGTGCGCCTTGGTTTTGGGTGATAACATCTTTTACGGTCATGGCCTCTCAGACATGTTGGCTGATCAGACAGAACTGCAAACCGGCGCGACGATTTTTGCTTATCAGGTGGCTGACCCCAAACGATACGGCGTGGTTGAACTGGGTGCCGAGGGTGAAGTTTTGAGCATTCAGGAGAAGCCCGTTCACCCAAGATCGAACTTCGCTGCGACAGGCCTCTATTTTTACGACAGTACAGCTTGCGAGAGGGCTCACCAAATCAAGCCGTCAATTCGCGGAGAGCTGGAGATTAGCACCCTCAACGAAATGTATATGAAAGATGGCGCGCTGCAGGCTCATGTCATGGGGCGTGGTTATGCATGGTTGGACGCTGGAACACATGATTCGCTTCTGGACGCAGCTTTCTTTGTTCGCACGCTTGAAAAGCGCCAAGGGGTACGCATCGCTTGTCTCGAAGAAATTGCTTACCTCAAAGGCTTTATCGATAAATCACAGCTGCTCGAAATTGCGAAGCCGATGGAAAAAACAGAATACGGGCAGTACTTGATCCAGGTCGCATATCATTCAGTCGTGCCATGAATATCTAAGCAAATAAGCGTGCATCCAGACCTCCGGGCATGGCTTTACGCGTATCGAATGGGCGGAAACTGCACAAGCCGCGCGATTCGGTCGCAGATTGCGATCACTGCATGTATTGTCAGTGCCCAAACTAGGTGCTAGGTGCGCCAACAAGTTCAGGAAAGGTGCGCCGCGCGCCCAATTCCTATTGGTTTTACCGGGCTTTCCTGCCCTTCAGCTCACGGACGTCGAATTGGCCGCATCATCTGCTAACACAGCCAGTGAAGCCGCCCGCCGCTATGCCGGTGCGCTGTTTGATCTTGCAAAAGACAAAGGGGAGCTGCCCAAAATTGCAGCTGACCTGAAAACAATTGAAGCACTTGCTGGTGACAGCAAGGACTTGCACCTTCTGCTCGTCAGCCCAGCTTTCTCACGTGAAAGCAAAGTGAAGGCGCTTGTAGCTGTGGCTGATAAGGCTGGTCTCTCTAAAACCGCGACGGGTTTTATCGGAACAATGGCCCAGAACGGTCGTTCATCTGATCTGATCGGCGCGGCAAGGCACTTCGATACGCTTTACGCTAAAGAGCGCGGTGTTAAGCGCGCGGTTGCCAGAACCGCAAAAGACATGACCGCTGACCAACGCAAACGGCTCGAGCAAGTGCTCGCCAAAGCGGTTGGCAGCGATGTAGAACTCGAGACGGAGGTCGATCCGGCCCTCGTCGGCGGCATTCAATTGCGCATTGGATCAACTCTGATCGATGCCAGTATTGCCGCCAAACTTGATCGTATGAACACCGCAATGAAGGGGGCGTAAGCTCTATGTCTATCAGCGCAGCAGAAATCTCAGGAATCCTGAAGTCACAGATTGAAAATTTCGGCGTCGAGGCAGAAGTCTCAGACGTTGGTCAGGTTCTTTCTGTTGGTGACGGTATTGCCCGCGTCCACGGCCTCGACAGCGTTCAGGCTGGCGAAATGGTCGAGTTTGAGGGCGGCATCAAAGGCATGGCACTCAACCTTGAAGCCGATAATGTCGGTGTGGTTATCTTTGGTGATGACCGCGGCATTCGCGAAGGCTCCAATGTAAAGCGCCTTGATGAGATTGTTGCCTCTCCTGTTGGCAAGGGCCTGCTTGGCCGCGTTGTCGACCCGCTCGGCAACCCAATTGATGGCAAAGGCCCACTTCTGGACATTGCTGACCGTAAGCGTGTTGACGTCAAAGCGCCGGGTATTATCCCGCGTAAATCCGTGCACGAGCCAATGATGACAGGTATCAAAGCCATTGATGGCATGATCCCGGTTGGTCGCGGCCAGCGCGAGCTTGTGATTGGTGACCGTCAGACTGGTAAAACGGCTGTCTGTATCGATACGATCCTGAATCAAAAAGAAACTAACGCCGCAGCCAAAGATGATAGCGAGAAGCTTTTCTGCATCTACGTCGCGGTTGGCCAGAAGCGTTCTACGGTGGCTCAGGTAGTTAAAACGCTCGAAGAGCGCGGCGCCCTTGATTACACAGTGGTTGTCTCCGCAACGGCCTCTGAGCCTGCGCCGCTTCAATACCTGGCGCCCTTCACTGGCTGTACAATCGGCGAGTATTTCCGCGACAATGGCATGCATGCTCTGATCATTTATGATGATCTTTCCAAACAAGCGGTTGCATATCGCCAGATGTCTCTGCTTCTGCGCCGCCCACCAGGCCGCGAAGCTTATCCGGGTGACGTTTTCTATCTTCATAGCCGTTTGCTTGAGCGCGCTGCGAAGATGAACGAAGACTTTGGCTCTGGTTCTTTGACGGCTCTTCCGATCATTGAAACACAAGCCAACGATGTTTCGGCCTATATCCCAACCAACGTGATCTCGATCACGGACGGCCAAATTTTCCTCGAAACAGACCTTTTCTATCAGGGCATCCGCCCAGCTGTTAACGTTGGTCTTTCTGTTTCTCGTGTGGGCTCTGCGGCCCAGACCAAGATCATGAAGAAAGTTGCCGGCTCGATGAAGGGTGAACTGGCTCAGTTCCGTGAGCTGGCTGCTTTTGCCAAGTTTGGCTCTGATCTTGACCCAGCGACCAAGAAAACGCTTGATCGCGGCGCACGTCTAACCGAGCTGTTGAAGCAGCCACAGTACAGCCCGCTCCTCATGGAAGAGCAAGCGGTTGTCATCTATGCGGGCACACGCGGCTATCTCGACGCAGTCGAGTTGAAAGACGTCACCCGCTATGAGGCTGAGCTTCTGTCCTACCTTCGCAATGAGAAGAAAGACCTGCTCAAGACCATCCGCGAGAAGAAAGCTCTGAACGACGATATCGAAACGTCGATCAAGGATACGCTCGAAGCCTTCGGCAAGACTTTCGCTTAACATTTAACGCACGACCGGGAGTTGCTACCGCATGGCTAGCCTCAAGGAACTGAAAAACCGGATTGGAAGCGTGAAATCCACGCAGAAGATCACCAAAGCGAAGCAGATGGTTGCTGCGGCGAAGCTGCGCCGTGCGCAGGAAGCGGCGGAGGCGTCCAAGCCTTATGCCTCTCGCATGGCAAATGTTGTTGCCAACCTGACCGCATCTCTTGGCGAAGGTTCTGGTGGTCCAAAGCTGCTCGCCGGCTCTGGCGACGATAAGATCCACCTCCTCGTCGTGATGACCGCTGAACGCGGCCTCTGCGGCGGCTTTAATGCCAACACATCAAAGCTTGCCCGTCAGAAAATTCAAGAGCTTCAAGGCCAAGGCAAGACCGTAAAAGTCATCACCGTGGGCAAAAAGGGGCGCGAGACTCTGAAAGGCGATTTCGAGGACTTGTTCATCGACCATGTTGACCTTAGCCAGTCGAAAGACAAGTTCACACCATTTGCGATCGGCCTCGGCAACGACTTGACCCGCCGCTTTGAAGCCGGCGAGTTCGACATCGCGACTTTAATCTTCTCTGAGTTCAAGAACGTTCTGACCCAAACTCCGGTTGCAAAACAGCTGATCCCAGCTGAAGCTCCTGAAGACGTTGAGACAATTGACTTGAATGGCGCGATTTACAGCTATGAGCCGTCAGAGCCAGAAATCCTCGAAGAGCTACTCCCGCGTTATCTCAACACCCAGATCCTGTCTGCAATGCTCGAAAACGGCGCTGGTGAACAAGCCGCTTCGATGACAGCGATGGATAATGCGACGCGCAATGCGGGCGACATGATTGATAGTTTGTCACTGCAATATAACCGTGCTCGCCAGGCACAGATCACCAAAGAGCTGATTGAGATCATCTCTGGTGCGGAGGCGCTGTAGTCAACGAAATGACGTTCTGGATTTACGAAAATTTCGGCAATAAGCGCGCCCGCATTCACACGGGTGAGTGCCGCTATTGCAATGAAGGCAAAGGCGTCGGCGGCGACCAGAGCAATGATGACGATGAATGGCACGGCCCGTTCGCGACATTTGCCGAAGCTGAGACCAAAGCCGCATCGCTTGGCCAGAAGGACACCCGGGCCTGCGGTGTCTGCAAGCCAGCAACCGCAGCGACAAAGCCTTCCAAAGCTGCGCCTGTCGCTGCTGCAAAGCCATCTACCCCGAAAACCAGCGCCGCGCTGAAAGCGCCCGCTAAGAAATCTACCCCCGCTCCTAAGGAGACGACTCGCATGGACCTTTCTAAAGCCACCGGCCGCGTTGCCCAAGTCATCGGCGCTGTTGTCGACGTTGAATTTGACGGCGACCTACCAGATATCCTGAACGCGCTTGAGTGCGATAATAATGGCAATCGCCTCGTCCTAGAGGTTGCTCAGCACCTCGGCGAAAATAGCGTTCGCACCATCGCGATGGACTCTACAGAGGGTCTTGTGCGCGGGCAGCCTGTTGGGGATGTCGGCACACCGATCATGGTGCCAGTTGGCCCCGCTACACTTGGCCGGATCATGAACGTTGTTGGTGAGCCAATTGATGAGCGCGGCCCGGTTGAAACCGAACTGCGCAAGCCGATTCACGCCCCTGCCCCCGACTTTGTGGATCAGGCGACCGAAGCTGAAGTTCTGGTCACAGGTATTAAAGTTATCGATCTGCTCTGCCCGTACACTAAAGGCGGTAAGGTTGGCCTCTTCGGCGGTGCCGGGGTTGGTAAAACGGTTCTTATTCAAGAATTGATCAACAATATTGCGAAACTCTTTGGCGGCTATTCTGTCTTTGCTGGCGTTGGCGAGCGGACCCGTGAAGGAAACGATCTCTATTACGAGATGCAAGACGCGAACGTGATCGACCTTGAAGGCGATAGTCGTGCTACCCTCGTATACGGT